>DASVFC010000435.1:0-2695 GCA_036380235.1 Vicinamibacterales bacterium | reverse complement strand
ACGCGCGCCTGACGCGAAAGTGGTGCCAGTAAATATTCCGAAACGCGCTCGCAGAGTCTTTCGCTATCGATTGAGCGGGAGCGTATATCATCCAATAGCGATGAAACACCGCCGACGCGCCACGAGCCGGCAGACTTATCGCAACTTGTTGATATCGCTGCGCTTATTGAACCAGAGCGAATCGATACAGTACAGTGGCGGGGTGCCGGGCACTCGGTGGGGCGAGGCGATCGCGTTTTACCTGAACGAGCGGGGCTGGACCCAGCGGCAACTGGCAGAGAAAGCCTCGATCCGCCCCAACACCCTCACGAATCTCGTCAAACACGGGCGCGACTCCGATACCGCGACGCTGTCGCGCATTGCGGCGGCATTGAAGATCGACCTCGCCGAGTTGTTCCTGACCCGTGAACAGATCGCGATCCTGCGCTCCCATCGCGAGAACAAGGTCGAACGGCTCAAGGATGCCGTGATGCGCGAGCTGTCCGAAACCGTCACCAGGCTCGTGCGTCAGGAGCTCGAGCGCTCCCAGCGCGCCGACGAACCCGCCGCCAAGCGGCGCGCCGCCAAACGCTAGACCGCCCGCGCGATCGTCCTGCATCGTGATCAACGCAGTCTTCTTCGACGTCGACTTCACCCTGATCTTCCCCGGCCCGACTTTCCAGGCCGAAGGCTATCGCCGCGCCTGCGCCGAGCACGGCATCATCGTCGAACCGGCGAGGTTCGATGCCGCCACCAAGGCCTCGTCGTTCATCCTCGACGAGGTCGAAGACCAGATCTACTCGCATGACCTCTTCGTCCACTACACGGCGTCGATCATCGAGCACATGGGGGGGCGAGGTGAGAAGGTGATCGAGGTGGCTCGGCAAATCTACGACCAATGGTCGGTCAATCACCATTTCGAAATGTATGACGACGTGGCGCCGGTGTTGACGCAGTTGAGCGAGCGCGGCCTGATCATCGGCGCGATCTCGAATTCGCACCGCAGCCTCGACGCCTTCTGCGAACACTTTTCGCTGCGCGGGCTGATCACGGTGTCGGTATCATCGGCCGAGCACGGCTACATGAAACCGCATCCGAGCATCTTCGACACCGCCTTGAAGAAGGCGGGCGTCACCGCCGCCGAGTCGATGATGGTTGGCGACAGCATCGCGCACGATATCGAAGGTGCGCTCGCCGCCGGCATGCGCGCCGTGCTGCTGCGGCGCTCTGGCGAGGTGCCGCCGAATCTGCCCGCGGCGCTGCCGGTGATCACCACCCTCGCCGACCTGCCGCCGCTACTAGCATGAGCGATATCCAGATTCGCGATCTCACCACCATCGAGGAGTTCCGCCAGGTCGTTGCGCTCGAACAGGCGATTTGGGGCTACACCGATCCGGGTGACATTGTCACCGTGCCCGTGTTCATCTTCACGGTGCACCGAGGCGCGACGCTGCTTGGCGCCATCACACCGGACGGCCGCATGGTTGGCTTCGCCTATGGCGTGGTCGGCTTGAAAGACGGCCGGGCGATGCAGTGGTCGCACATGGCGGGCGTGTTGCCCGAGTTTCGCGGCGGCCTTGGCTATCGCCTCAAACTTGCCCAGCGCGAGCGCGCGCTCAGGCAGGGACTCGACCTGATCGAGTGGACGTTCGATCCGCTGCAGGCGATGAACGCGCATTTCAACTTCGCCAAGCTCGGCGGCGTGTCGGAAGAATACGCGGTGAACTTCTATGGCGAGTCGACGAGCGCGCTCCACCGCGGGACACCAACCGACCGCCTGGTGCTCAGCTGGAAGATCACTGAACCGCACGTCGTGCGGCGGCTCGACCAGGCCGGCCTTCGCGCCCGCGCGCACGAAGTGGCCGAGGCGCCGGTTGCCAACCCGACCACCATCGACGGCAAGTGGCGCAAGGCTTCAGCGATCGACGTTGCACTCGATGACCGGCGGGTATGGATCGAGATCCCGACGGGCTTCACCGACATGCAGCAGCAGGCGCCAGAACGCGCGTTGCAGTGGCGGATGGACGTACGCCAACTGTTCCAGGCGTACTTCGGCAAGGGCTATCGCGCGGTGGATTTTCTGTTGCAGCGCGAAGCCGGGTTCGGCCGCTACCTGTTGGCAAAGCCGGCCGGCTGACGGCGCGCTATCCCGGGGGCCACGATAGCGAGCGGCCGCCGAGGACGTGCAGGTGGACGTGGAACACGGTCTGTCCCGCCTGGGCGTTGCAGTTGAATACGGTGCGGAATCCCGGACCGTCGTACCCCTTCTCCTTCGCAATCGTCGCGGCAGTGCGGACCATGGCGCCGACGAGCCCGTCGTGCGCGTCGGTCAGGTCGTTCAGGGTCGCGATGTGCTGCTTCGGGATGATCAGGACGTGCATCGGCGCCTGCGGGTTGATGTCGGCAAAGGCCAGGAGGCGATCGTCCTCGTACACCCTGGTGGCAGGAATTTCTCCGGCTGCGATCCGGCAGAACAGACAGCTCATGGCCACCGATTAAACACCGATTGCGCGTTGGTTAGATCGTAATCTTGCGTTCAATCACCGCCACGCGAGGGATGCGCTGCAGGTCGGTGCTGATGCGGCTCAGCGTCAGCGACGGAAACTGCCCGATCAATTCCGCCACGGCATCGCCGTGCGTGTGCCCGATTTCCATGAACAGCGTGCCGCCGGGCTTCAATCGTTCGGCGGCCACGTCGATGATCTGGCGTATGTCC
>DASVFC010000434.1:0-2730 GCA_036380235.1 Vicinamibacterales bacterium | reverse complement strand
TCGGCGGTGATGCTCTTCGATCGATTGAGTTGATCGACGTAGCTCCTCGCCACTGCCGATGTCGGCTGCCAGGCAACCTTAGGCTGGTTTTGCGAGTTGAATTCCTGAAGGCGGAACTGCATAGCCGCGTCGATCTCGTTCTGCGACAGGAACTCGCTCGGCTTGAGGCGGAATACGTCGATGCCGCGGGCCATCTCGGCGCCGTAGATGCTGCCGTTGTACCAATACGTCGACCAGTAACCGCCAGACAGCATCGTCTCGCTGTTGATTGGGCCGCGATCGAAATAGGCAATCTCTTTCGGATTGGCGGAATCGGTGAAGTCGTATACCGACACGCCGCCCTGGTACCACGCCTGCACCATGATGTCGCGGCCGGGCACCGGGATCAGCGAGCCGTTGTGCGCCACGCAGTTCTCCTGCTCGGACTGTGCCGCCGGCATCTTGTAGTAGCCCTTGTGAACCAGCTTGTTGTCGACGATGTCGTAGATCGCGTTGGCGCCCCAGGTCAACGGATCGACGGCGCGGCAACGCGGACGGCCGCCGCCGCCCCATTCATCCGTGAACACGACCTTGGTGCCGTCGTTGTTGAACGTGGCCGAGTGCCAATAGGCGAAGCCCTTGTCGAACACGAAGTCGAGACGCTTCGGATTCCGCGGGTCCTTGATGTCGAGCAGGATGCCGTTGCCCGAGCACGCGCCGGCGGCGAGGCCGATTTCCGAATACACCGTGATGTCGTGGCACTGGTTGGTGGTGCTGGTGCGCTGCGTGTTCGGGCCGTGATCGCCGCCCTTCCACAAGCCGGCGATGTCGCCCGTTTCGCTCATGAAGATGCGCGGCTGGTTGACGATGCGCGCCTGCGACGGGTTGGCGAGCGGCACCTCGATCACGTCGATGCTGAACAGCGAGGTGTTCGGGTTTTCCTTCGGATCGCCGCCCGAACAACCGGCAAGCTCTTCACCGGAACGCACCGAGCTGGTTCCGGAGCCATACACGTAGATGTGGCCCTTGTCCTTCGGATCGGGCACGAGCGTGTGCGTATGCGAGCCGCGGCAGGTCTGCACCGCTGCCACCTGCTTCGGGTTCTTCAGATCGGTGATATCGAAGATGCGGACGCCTCGGAAGCGCTCGGCGCTGACCGGCAGTTCCACGCCCTGGAGGCCGCAATCGAGACGGCCGCGCGTCTGTTCCACCGACATGAACAGCAGGTTGCCCCAGATCGATACGTCGCCCTGCCCGCCGGGGCAGACCACCGACGCGATCAGCTGCGGACGATTGGCGCGCTCGATGTTGTAGGTGTTGAAGCCGTGATAGTTGCCGACGATTACGTGATTGCCGCTGAACGCGAGGTCCGAATTCGTGAACGACAACTGATTCGGGTTGGGCGGCGTGCGCGGCGCGTCTTTCGGCGGCTCGGGCGGACGCGTGCCGAGCGGCAGCTTCGGATCGAAGAAGCCTTCCGGCTTCGGCAGATTGGAGACGAGCTCCATGTTCCACGCCGCCTCGGCGGCCTTGACCCCGGGTCCGCCGGGCTTCAAGTTGGCGCGCGGATCGGTGGTCGATGGCCGCGGCAGGTTATCGGGCGGCACCGGATCGGGCGGCCGCTGCTGCTCCGCCTGGGGCGCCGCAGGAGCCTGCGGGGTAGGTGCCTGTGGTGCCGGAGCCTGAGGCGCTTGTGCCGACGTCACGGCGATCGATGCCGCCACGATCGCCGCGGCTGCTGAAAATGCTTTCACTATTCTCATAGCGTTTCCTTCGTGACTGTTAATCGCAACTAACTGCCAACTGCCAACTGTTGACTCAACTCTTAACTGCCGACTCTCGACTGCAGACTTTCTCAGCGCAGCGCTGCAGCGCGTCCCTTCAGCGTTTCCGCCAGCGCATTCAGCCGCATCGCGTCGCGGCCGGTCTTCGTCTTCGCGTCGGCTTCCACTTGCGCGGCCACCGCGTCGAGGGAGGTGAGCACCGTCGCCGCCGTGCGTTCCTTGCCGGTGCGCAACTCGTCCACTCTCTCGAGCGCGTCGCGAACCGCACGCGCGCGCTCCGCCGAGATCGCGTTGCTGCGGCCGAGCTGATCGAGATACGCGCGCGCCACCACCGTCGTTGCCGGCCACGTCACGCGCGGCTGGTTCTGGGCGTTGAACTCCGTCATGCGCACCTGGATCGCGGCATCGATCTCGTTCTGGGTCAGCTGCTGCGTCGGTGTCAGGCGGAAGATGTCGACACCGCGCGAGATCTCCGAGCCGTAGATGTTGCCGTTGTACCAATACGCCGACCAGTAGCCGCCGGTGATCAGGTTCTTCTCATCGAGCGGGCCGCGATCGAAATAGGCAATCTCAACCGGATTCTTGGAATCGGTGAAGTCGAACACCGACACGCCGCCCTGATACCAGCCCTGCACCATGATGTCGCGTCCGGGCACCGGGATGATCGAGCCGTTGTGCGCGACACAGTTCTCGGTGTCGGTCTGCGGCGCCGGCATCTTGTAATAGCCGCCGAATTCCATCTTCTTTCCGCCAGGGCTGTCGACGATGTCGAAGATTGCGTTGGCGCCCCAGTTGAGCAAATCGGTGGCGCGGCAACGCGGCCGCGTGCCGCCGCCCCACTCGTCGGTGAAGATGATCTTGGTGCCGTCGTTGTTGAACGTGGCCGAATGCCAATAGGCGAAGTTCTTGTCGATGACGTGATCGAGACGCTTCGGGTTGACCGGATCGGAGATGTCCATCAGGATGC
>DASVFC010000433.1:0-3265 GCA_036380235.1 Vicinamibacterales bacterium | reverse complement strand
TGGGCTGCTGATCGGCGTCGCCGGCGCGTTAGCGGCCGGGCGCGTGTTGTCATCGTATCTGTATCAAACGGCGCCGCGCGATCCGGTCATCTTCATCGGTGTTGCGGCGGTGTTCATACTCGCGGGAATCATTGCCTGCTGGATCCCCGCGAGGCGCGCTACGACGGTGGATCCGCTAATCGCGCTCCGCGCCGAATAAACAACACACGGAAGCACGGAGGCACGGAGATATCTTTCTCTAATACCAGTGCCGCTAAGCAGCACTGGCATTTAAACAAAGATTACTCCGTGCCTCCGCGCCTCCGTGTTTTGTTATTTCCCGTCGAGTTGTTCGATCGTCGCGGTTGACGGCTGGCGGGTCTTCTGGAGGCCCGCCGCCACCTTCTCCACCTGCCGCATCACCCGCAGCACGTTCAATCCCAGGATCTTCTTGATGTCATCGTCGATGTAACCGCGTTTGAGCAGCTCCGCCGTCAGCGCCGGATACGTCGACACATCTTCCAGGCCGGCGACGACGCTCGAGATGCCGTCGAAGTCGCCGCCGAGGCCGATGTGATCGATGCCGGCGACCTTGCGGATGTGGTCGATGTGATCGGCCACTTGCGAGAGCGTGGCTTGCGGCGCGCTGCCGGTGCGTTCGGCGGCGGGCTTCGCGTCGTAGTCGGCGACGGCTTGGGAGATGAAGCCGGGCACGAACGTCACCATCACGACGCCGCCGTTCTTCGCCACCAGTTGCAGGATGTTGTCGGGCACGTTGCGATGCACGTTGCACAGTGCCTTCGCCGAGGAGTGCGAGAAGATCACCGGAGCTTCGGTCACGCGCAGCGCGTCTTCCATCGTGTCTGGCGAAACGTGGCTCAGATCCACGAGCATGCCGAGCCGGTTCATTTCGCGGACCACTTCCTCGCCGAATTTCGACAGGCCGCCAAGTACTGCGGGACCCGGGCTCGCATCCGCCCACGGCACGTTGGCCGAGTGGGTGAGGGTCATGTAGCGCGCGCCGAGCGCGTGCATCATGCGCAAGGTTGCGAGCGAGCTGTCGATCGAGTGGCCGCCTTCCATGCCGATCAGCGAGCCGATGCGGCCGGCTTTGAAGGAACGCTCGACGTCGGCGGCGGTGTAGGCCATCTCGAAGGTTTCCGGCCAGCGTTTCACCATGCGGTGGACGATGTCGATCTGTTCGAGGGTGGCGCGGACGGCTTCTTTGCCTTGCATGGTCGAGGGCACGTAGACCGACCAGAACTGGCCACCGACACCGCCCTGGCGCAAGCGTGGAATATCGGTCATCAACTTGGGGACCGGCTTCGAGATCTCGGCGACGCTGAAATCGCGACCCGGATCGAGTCCGCGGAGCGCCCACGGGTAGTCGTTGTGCCCGTCGATCAACGGCACCTGCTTGTGCAACGCCCGCGCGCGCGCCAGGTAATCAGTTTGTGCGTCGACTGCGGCAACGCAGGCGACGGCGGCAATGAGCAGACCAAGTTTCACTCGCATCCGCGAATTGTATGCCGCCCCCCCCCGAATCGGCGCCGCCCAGGATGATTTCGGGGTACGACCCCGAGCATCCCGAGCACCCCGGCAGGGCTCTCGGCTCAGTGGCGGGTGACGCGGCCGAGGATGGGGTGGTGGTCGGAGCCGAACTTGCGATCGAGGCGGCGAGTCGAGGCGGACCAGCCGTCATCGAGGCGGAAGAATAAATAGTCGAGGCGGCCCATCACGTGCGTGCGCCGGCGATCTTCCTCGCGGAGGCTCGTGGACCAGGCGCGCGCGTGACGGTAGCCGTCTTCACGGTCACCGCCGAGGACGGTGTTGAAGTCACCGCCCAGCACCACGCCCGCCACCCCTTGGCGCTGGTAGCGCGGGGCGTCGAGGTGATCAAGGATGCCGCGCACCTGGCGGCCGCGCGGATTCTTGAACACCCACAATGTGCTCGGTGCGCTCAACGGTTCGAGGTGGGCGTTGAGCAGTTCCAGCCGCTGCACCCCGTCGGCCGTCATCACGTCGACGCCCGCGCCGACCGCCACGCGGCGCTGGCGCGCCAGCGGCAATTCGATCGCCAAGGCATCATGCAGCGGCTCGGTGGAAAGAATCGCGTTGCCGCGATCCTCGCGCAGCTCGGCGCCGTTGCGCATTGATGGGACGTAGAGCAGCGACAAACCCAGCGCGGCCGCGTAGTCTTCGACGTCCGCCGCAGCCGGATCGCGTGGATTAATTGCGAACGCGGATCGATCGCGGGGATCGAACGCCGGCACTTGATCACCCCGGCGATACAACTCCTGGATCAACAGCGCGAAATGCCGGACCGGCCGGCCATCGGTAAAGGCCCCGGCCTTCAGCTCCTCGATCAACGCCGGCAACTGCCCTTCCGCGAGATGCGCGTTCCACGACAACGTGACGAATTCATCCAACGCGGGCGGCGCGGCGGCAGCCCCATTGACGATCAGCGGCGCGCCGACGGCGCGACACCAGCGCGCCATCTCCGGCGCATCCGACGGCTCAACCGTGTGCCATTGCAATTGCAAAGCACCGTCTCGAGCCGGACAGGTCGCGGCGGAGGCTGCAGAGGCGTTCGGCTGTTCAAGAACGACCCCGCTGCCGGCGCATGCGGATACGGCTGTGATGGTGGCCAATAGCTGCAGGAACTTCACAGGTATTCATTAGATGCCAGACCCGCCGAAACCAGCTCTTGCACACTTTCTTGACGGATAATTGTCGACGCCCATGCCGCGTACGCACGACATCCTGAAGCTGTCCGGACTTGCGAGCCGCTTTGCCGCATTCGTCGCCGAACGTTATCCATTCGCACTACCGTACGCGATCGACGCCTTCGAGGCCGCCGGCATTTCGGCGATCAAAGGCCGTGATGCGGTGAAGCTCGATGCGGCGCGGCCGGCGCTGCGTCGCGCGCTCGCGAAAGCCTTATACGAAGAGATGACGCCGCCGGAAGGCGCCGCCGAAACCACGCCCGGTGTGCCGGCGGCAAGGCGCCTCGAGCAGGCGCGCGCCGAGCTCGTCGATGCCTGCGACGGCTTCCTGCGCCGCGCTGCGATCGAGGCATCGCTGACGAAAGACGAACGCCGCGAAATCCTCAAAGGCATGTGTCTCACCCGCAGCGTCGACAACCGCCTCAAGCAATTCTTCATGGGCGGCGAAGTGCGCTGGGGCGACATGGCATTCCAGGGCAAAGGCTTCCGCTCGCTTGGGCAGGAAGCCATTTACGCCGGCGCAATCCGTTTGAAACGCGGCGCCGCGTATCGGCAGCCAG
>DASVFC010000432.1:0-3555 GCA_036380235.1 Vicinamibacterales bacterium | reverse complement strand
GACCGAGGAATCGCTCGAGCAGGTCGAGGACGGTGCCGAGTTCGTCTTCACCACACCCGAGCGACTTACCACCGACGCCGACTTCGTGGCGACGCTGGCCTCGCAGAAGATCGATCACGTGGTGGTAGACGAGGCGCACTGCGTGTCGCAGTGGGGCCATGATTTCAGGCCGGCGTTCGTCGAATTGAACCGCGCCTTCGACGATCTCGGCCGGCCGCCGATTCTCGCGCTCACCGCCACCGCCACCGACGCGGTGATCGAAGACATCATCCGCTCGCTCGGCATGCGCGATCCGATCGTCGTCAACACCGGTATCTACCGAGACAACCTGCAGCTCGAAAGGATCAACGCCGAGAGCGACGACGACAAGCGGCGGCGGTTGGTGGAGTTGATGGGCGAGCTCGAAGGCACCGGCATCATCTACGCCGCCACGATCAAACAGGTGGAGGCGGTGCATGCGGATTTGACGGCGGCCGGTTTCAACGTCGCGAGGTATCACGGCAAACTTGGGCAGCGCGAACGCCGCGACAACCAGGATCGATTCATGGCCGGCGAGCTGAAGGCGATCGTCGCTACCAACGCGTTCGGCATGGGTATCGACAAGGCCGACATCCGTTTCGTCATCCACTACGCGTTTCCGGGGTCGCTTGAAGCGTATTACCAGGAAGCCGGCCGGGCGGGACGGGACGGCGCGCCGGCGCGCTGCATTCTGCTGTTCAACACGGCCGATCGCCGCACGCACAAGTACTTCATCGGCGGCAGCTTCCGCGGCGCGCGCGCGAAATTGATGAAGAAAGGGCTGAACGAAACCGACGCCGCCGCGGCGTTGGCGCGCCTGGAAGAAAAGCGCGACAACGACGAGAGCAATCTCGAGCGGATGATCGCCTACGGCCAAACGGCGCTCTGCCGCTGGCGCGCCCTGCTCGATTACTTCAAGGCAGAAGGCGTCGAAGCAGAATTCCGCTGCGGATCGTGTGATTCGTGCCGCAAGCCGATTGCGCTGCCGGCCGCCTCCTAGAACGCCTGTCCAATCGAGAAGTAGAAACGGCCGCGCGGTTCGCCCGCACGGCGGTCAAGAACAAATCCGTAGTCGCCGCGCACCAGCACCCACTTGGTCCGAAGCCTGACGCCAACGCCGGCGGTCTTGCGGAGGTCGGTGAACGAAAAATCTTTCGTGCGCTGGAAGACGTTGCCGGCGTCGACGAAGCCGACGCCATCGACGATGCTGATCAGCGGGAAGCGCAGTTCGTTGTTCAGGATGAATAACGCATCGCCGCCGATCGGCTTGCCGTTGACGCCGATGGGGCCGAGCGCGTTCTGCTCGAATCCGCGGATGGTGGTGCTGCCGCCGGCGTAGAAGCGCTCGCTCGTCGGCACAAATACGCCCATGCCCTTCGACAGCCCGATACGCACCCCGGTGGCAAACACGAAGCGCGGCCGGATGATCTCGTTCGAGAACCGGCGGCGCCGCTCGGGCTGCAGCGGGATGTATTGAAAATACTGTCCGAGGTACTTGAGATACGTGTCATCCGATCCGAGCCACTTCGGCGAGAACGAGAACGAGTGCGAGCTGAAGGAGCCGCGCGTGGCGTCGAGAATGTCGTCACGGGTCTCACGCACGAACGCGCTGCTCAGCGGCGACACCTTGGTGAATTCTTCCGGATCGACGCCCAGCGGATCGTAGGTGCGCGCCCGCTCGAATCGATACCCGTAGTTCCAGACGAAGTCGTTCTTGAGTCGTCGTTCCTGCTGAATCGAGGCGCCGCGGCGGTCGACATTGAACGCATCGCTGATGCTGGTCTCGGGATTGCGCTCCTCGCGGTAATACAGCGACGCGGTCGTTTGAATCGGCCAGTGTCGCAGCGTCGGCTGCGACATGTAGAAGCGGCCTTCACGCACCTGCGAGTCGTAGCGCGAGGCGATGCCGGCGACGCGCGCCTTGCCGAAGACGTTGTGCACCGACGCATCGAAGATGCCGCCCAACTTACCCTCGGTGTCGAACGACGCGCCATACCGCAACTGGAACGGCTGCACTTCCCTGACCGCAACTTCGACGATCACCGGTTTCTGCGGCGGTTCGACGCCGGTCAACGCGCCGATCACGTTGGCGTCGGCGTTGCCCGACGGCATCGTCTCCACCACGGTGTCGCGCGACAGATCGACGATTGAAAAGGCGCCGCTGTCGTAGAGGTTCTTACGCGAGCGGCTGAGCGCCTGGAGGTTGAGCGGTTCGTCCGGCGCCACGGTGATCTGCTCGCGGACGAGCCGCTCGGTGGTCTTGTCATTACCCGCGATGCGGATCTCCGAGACGATTGACTGTCGCCCCTCGTCCACGGTGAAGGCCACGCCGGTGCGTCCGCCAACGCGATCGATCGTCAACTGATACGCGGCGCGAACGTCGTTATAGCCGCGCGCCCAGTACTGGTTGCGGATGTGCTGCAGCGCGTTCTCGGCGGCGGCCGGCATGAATGGGTCACCGGGCACGACCGGCAACGCCGCTGTCAGGTCAGTTCGATCGAGCGCCGACAGCCCGTTGAACGTCACATCGTTGACCGTGAACCGCGGCCCTTCTCGCACTTCGATGATCACCCGCGCCACCGCGCCCTGGAACTCGTAGCGCGGTTCCTCGACCTCGGCGTTCAGGTACCCCTGCTCGCGATAGAGACGCTGCAGCAGCTCTGTGACCACGGTGGGATCGGTGAACAGCTGGCGCTCGAGCTTCTGTTCGGAGATCACCTGGTCGAGCTCGTCGGCGGGGATGGCGGATGCGCCCTGGAATTCGAGCAGCACCTGCGACGAACGCGGCCCCGGGTTGATGTCGAAGCGCACGCGACGGCGCTCGGCGCTGCTCTCCTCGACGCGTGCCGTGACCTTGGCCTGAAGGTAGTCGTCTCGCATCAGCCATTCGATCAACGTCTCGGCCACGTCGTCGGTGCGCTGCGCATCGAACACGCCACGATGCCATTGCACACGCACTTCTTCCTGGATCTTCTGCGGCGGTGTTGCGCCCGCGTAAACAAAGTCCACCTGCGGCCCGCGCGTAATGCGAAGGCCCAGCCTGACACCGCCGGCCTCCAACTCGCGGTCGAGCCGCACGCGGGACTGCGCCCATCCCGCCTCGCGAAAACGTTCTTCGATGTCTTCAACACCATTGCGAACCGCGAAGTAATCGAAGTCGTCGCCCTCGCTGACGCCGAGCAGGTTCCGCAGCTCCTGCGCCGGCAATGGCGCATCTTCCGGAACCGCAATCGCGATCACTTCCGGCCGCACCCTCGGGACGCGGCGCGGTTCGGGCGTGCCGCCGCGCCGGATGTCGTGCCGGAAATCGAAGCGGAAAGTGTTGTCTTCGTGCCGGACCGCGCGCGTCTGGAACCTTCGGGTGACGTCGTAGGTTGCCATCCAGATCTGATCGTCGCTATCGGCGAGGTCGACGGAATATGTCAGCGTCAGGTTGTCGTCGATGTCTTCGCTCAACGTCAACCGCGCGCCAGGATCGACCTCGTTGGCGATCAGTTGCGGCTCGAGGCGGACCACGTCGAACCCGGTGGCGCGCTC
>DASVFC010000431.1:0-7184 GCA_036380235.1 Vicinamibacterales bacterium | reverse complement strand
ATTCAGGCGATCACCAACTGGGCGGAGAAGTACGTGGCGATCGGGGAAGCCGCGCCCAAAGCCGATAAGCCGGTTCGCAAGCGCCGATGATCCGAGTTGCCGTCACCGTGGTCTGGCTGTTGGCGATCGCCGCCGCTGTTGCAGGGGCGCAGCCGGCGGCCGTGACGCCATTTCCCGTCGGCATGTCGGGCACGATCGCGTTTCAATCCGACACCCGATCGGCGTCGAATCCCAACGGCCGCGTTCGCCTTTACACGATCAATCTCGCCAACGGCGCGATTACCGCGCTCGGCACCGGCGGCGACTGGGATGACGAGCAGCCACGGTGGTCGCCGGATGGCCGCCGGGTCGCGTTCAAGTCGAACCGCGGCGGCAGCTACAACCTGTACGTGATGAACGCCGACGGATCGAACGTCGTGCGACTGACCGACCATCCCGGCAACGATCACGATCCGACCTGGCTGCCCGACGGCGGGAGCATGATCTTCAGCTCGGATCGCGATCGCGGCACCGGCAGGAACGATCTCTATCGCTTGTGGTTCAACAACGGCCGCGTCGATCGTTTGACGACGTTCTTCAACGGCTACGCGATCATGCCGGCGATCTCACCGGACGGAAACTGGGTGGCATTCGTTGCGCAGACATTCCCCAGCGCCTACGGCTTTGACTACCAGGTCCACGTGCTGGAGCTCGCCTCGTTGATGACCTGGCCGTTCGACATCACCGCGCCGGGCTGCTGGCCCAACTGGTCGCCTGACGGCTCCACGCTTGCGCATGTCTGGATGGGCGTCGAGCCGACCAGCATCCAGACCGTGACGTCGTTCGGCGAGTCGCCGCAGCGGCTGTCCGGCGAGAACGGGCGATGGCATTACTACCCTGACTGGTCGCCGGACGGCCAGCTGCTCGCGGTATCCGTCAGTCCCGAACATCACGCAGGCGAAGATTGGGATCTCGCCATCGTCGATCCCTCCCGCGCGCAGCCCGCTCGCCGCCTGACGACGGGCGCCGGCAACGATCGGTTGCCGGACTGGAAACCCCAGTAATCAGTCGGCTGTGTTGATTTCTGACCACGTACCGTTTTTCAACATTTGGTGATTCATAAGCTGTTCGTTCTCGAGATGTTGAAAAGCGGTACGTGGTCGGAAATCAACATTCAGGGCAGGAACGCGGCGGCATACACCCAACGGCCGCCGCGCTGCTCAAAGACGTTGAACGAGTAATAGTTCGAGACGCGCGTCGAGCCGTCGGGATTCGTGTAAAGAAGGTTGCCGCGACCAGTGGCGACCGCGATGTTACCCCAGCGCCGAACGGCGATCAGATCGTATTGGCCCTCCGCAATGTCCGCGTCGGTGGGTAACGCCTTCAGCAGATCCTGCTTGCTGCGGATCGTGCCTTTCGAATCAATCGCGGTGTAGTCATCCGCATACAGTCGATCGAGGGCAGCCCGATCCTTCGCCTTGTGCCCGGCGACGATGCCGCGTTTCACTTCGGCGACGGCGGTCTTGGTGGCTTCGTCGGCGGGACCGACGGGTGTCGACGCGATGATGTTCGTTCCCAGGGCGCCAATGGCGATGCCCAGCAGCAGCGTGGTGAGGGTCTTCATGCGTGAGATATTATGGGACGTTTAGGAGACCAGCGTGGCAAAGATCAAGGTGAAGAATCCCGTCGTCGAGATGGACGGCGACGAGATGACGCGCATCATCTGGCAGAAGATCCGCGAGCAGCTCATCCTGCCGTATCTCGATATTGACCTGAAGTACTTCGACCTCGGCGTCGAATCGCGCGACAAGACGAACGATCAGATCACGATCGATTCGGCGAATGCGACGAAGCAGTACGGCGTGGCGGTGAAGTGCGCGACGATCACCCCGGACGAGGCGCGGGTCAAGGAGTTCAACCTCAAGCAGATGTGGAAATCGCCGAACGGGACCATCCGCAACATCCTGGACGGCACCATCTTTCGCGAGCCGATCATCTGCCGCAACGTGCCCCGCCTGGTGCCGCACTGGGACAAACCGGTGGTGGTGGCGCGTCATGGCTTCGGTGATCAATACCGCGCCCAGGACTTCAAGTTCCCGGGCGCCGGCACGTTGACGATCAGCTGGACCCCGGATGGCCAGGGCGAGGCGATCGCGAGAGAGATCATCAAGGCCAAGGGCAGCGGCATCGCGATGGGCATGTTCAACCTCGATTCCTCGATCGAGGGCTTCGCGCGCGCGTGCTTCACCTACGCGCTCGGCCGCAACTACCCGGTTTACCTTTCGTCGAAGAACACCATCCTCAAGGTTTATGACGGCACGTTCAAGAACACCTTCGAGAAGGTCTACAACGACGAGTTCAAGCAGAAGTTCGAAGAGAAGGGCCTGACCTACGAGCATCGGCTGATCGACGATATGGTGGCGTCGAACCTGAAATGGAGCGGCGGCTACTTGTGGGCCTGCAAGAACTACGATGGCGACGTGCAGTCCGACACCGTCGCGCAGGGCTACGGCTCGCTCGGCCTGATGACGTCGGTGTTGATGTCTCCTGACGGCAAGGCGGTCGAAGCTGAAGCCGCCCACGGCACGGTGACGCGTCACTATCGCCTGCACCAGCAGGGCAAGCCGACCTCGACCAACCCGATCGCGTCGATCTACGCGTGGACACGCGGGCTGCAGTATCGCGGCAGGTTCGACGGCACGCCAGACGTCGTGGCGTTCGCCGAGAAGCTCGAAAAAGTCTGCGTCGACGTGGTCGAATCGGGCCGCATGACGAAGGACCTGGCGATCCTGATTCGGCCGGATCACCCGTACCTGACGACCGAAGAGTTCCTGACGGCGATCGACACGGAATTGAAGAATCGCATGTAGTAGGTGGAGGCGGGTCTTGTCTTGAGACCCGCCTTTATTCGCAAGGGCCAATCATGAAGCAGCGTTCGTTTGTCGCGCGCCTCGTCCTCATTACGGCACTTCTTCAGTCCGCCGTCCACGCACAGGAAGATCGTCTGCGAGTCCTCAACGCGCAGATCGATCGCATCTACAAAGACAACGAATACGCGCTGCCGCGCTTCGGGCCCGCCAGGTGGCTCGAAGACGGCACCGCCTACACCACCGTTGAACGCGCCTCGAATGGCGGCTCCGACATCGTTCGCTACGACGCGGCCAGCGGTGCGCGCAGCGTGCTCATCTCCAACACGCAACTCACGCCCGGTGGCGGCGAGAAGCCGCTGGCGATCGCCGATTACGTCTGGTCGGAGGACGGCACCAAGCTGCTGATTTTCACCAACACGCGCAAGGTATGGCGCCTCAATACACGCGGCGACTACTGGGTGCTGAACATCAAGGGCGGCGGCCTGAAGCAGGTCGGCGCCGGCTCGCCCGAGGCGTCGTTGATGTTTGCGAAGTTCTCGCCGGACGCGACCCGGGTGGCCTACGTGCGTGCCAACAACATCTACGTCGAGCGTCTGGACGACGGTAAGACGACGCAGCTGACCAATGACGGTTCTGAGACGATCATCAACGGCACCTCGGATTGGGTCTACGAGGAGGAATTCGGCGTCCGCGATGGATTTCGCTGGAGCCCGGACGGCCAGTCGATCGCTTACTGGCAGTTCGACAGTTCCGGTGTCGGCATCTTTTCGCTGATCAACAACACGGATTCGCTGTATCCCGTCATCACCAAGATTCCGTATCCGAAGGCGGGCACCACCAATTCAGCGGCACGCGTCGGTGTGGTCAGTGCGGACGGCGGCCCGACCACGTGGATCAAGACCGAGGGCGATCCGCGGAATACGTATCTGGCGCGCATTGGCTGGATCGATGCCAATACCGTCGCCATTCAGCAACTCAACCGGCTGCAGAACCGCAACGACTTCCTGTCGGCAGATGCGAAGAGCGGCGCCGTCAAGCGTATCTTCCGGGACGAATCAAAGCAGTGGGTGGACGTCAACGAGGAAGTGCCGTGGATCGACGGCGGCCGCACGTTCCTGTGGCAGAGCGAAAAGAACGGCTGGAACCAGGTCTACCGCGTCCCGCGCGAAGGCGGCGACGGGCAGCTAATCACGAAGTTCAACGGCGACGTCACCGACATTGCCGGCTTCGATGAAAAAGGCGGCTGGATGTACTTCCGTGCCTCGCCAGACAACGCGGGGCAGCGCTACCTGTATCGCGCCAGGCTCGATGGCAGCGTCGCACCCGAGCGGGTGACGCCTCCAGATCAGCCCGGGACGCACCGCTACGATGTGTCGCCGAACGGCCGCATGGCGTTTCATACCTACTCGCAATTCGAGACGCCGTCGGTGACGAACGTGATCGAGTTGCCCAGCCACAAGGTGCTGCGGCCGTTGACGGATCCGTCCGCGGTGGCGGCGAAAGTGAAGCCGCTGCTGAATCCGCCGGCGGAGTTCTTTCGCATCGACATCGGCGATGGCGTGATGCTAGACGGCTACATGTTGAAGCCGTCGACGTTCGATGCGAGCAGGAAGTATCCGTTCATCACGCACGTCTACGGCGAGCCAGCCGGGCAGACGGTGAACGATGCGTGGGGCGGCAACCAGCTGCTGTTCCATCGCGCGCTCGCCGACGCCGGCTACATCGTCATCAGCATCGACAACCGCGGCACGCCGGCGCCGCGCGGCACCGGGTGGCGGAAGATCGTGTATGGCACCGTCGGCGATCTGTCGTCCAGGGACCAGGCCGCCGCCGTGCGCGCGCTGATCGCGAAGCATGCCTTCCTCGATGGCGATCGCGTCGGCGTGTGGGGGTGGAGCGGCGGGGGCACGAATACGCTCAACGCGATGTTTCGTTTCCCAGATCTCTACAAGGTGGGCGTTTCGGTGGCGCCGGTTCCCGATCAGCGGCTGTACGACACCATCTATCAGGAACGCTACATGGGGTTGCCGCAGGAGAACGTCGAAGGCTACCGTGTCGGGTCGGCGATCAACTTTGCGGAGGGGCTTCGCGGCAAGTTGCTTCTCATCCACGGCTCTGGCGACGACAATGTGCACGTGCAGGGGACGGAGAAGCTGATCAATCGGCTGATCGAGCTCGGCAAGCCCTTCGATTCGATGATCTATCCCAACCGTTCGCACAGCATCTCGGAAGGCACGGGCACGAGCGCGCACATTTTCAAGTTGATCGCCCGCTATTTCGTCGAGAACCTGTCGCCGGGCCCGCGCTAAGGCAAAAGATGGCGGCCGCGTTGCATGTGCTGGCCCTGAGGGAACAGTCATGGCCAAGTGCGACCACTGCGGGAACAACTACGACAAGAGCTTCGAAATCCGGATTGGCGGCAACACCTACAACTTCGACAGTTTCGAATGCGCGATCCATATGGTCGCGCCGGAGTGCGAACACTGCGGCTGCAAGATCATCGGCCACGGTAATGAAGCCAACGGCCGCATGTTCTGCTGTGCCAATTGTGCGCGGCACGCCGGCGTCGAGGGCACGGTCGATCGCGTGAATTGAGTGCGTTCTGTCGGCTTCGACAAGAACGCAAGGAAGAAATCACTGCGCCGGTGGCAACGCCGGCGCTTCCCCTTCCTGCAGCTCGAGATCGACGCTGCCGCGATCGTCGGTCGTGAACGTGCCGACAATGCGATCGTCGATGGCGATGCTGTATCGCTGGCGCGGCTGCAGATGGATGACGTCGACCTCGAGCTCGGGCCTCAGGTGATCGCGCCCTGGCGCCGGGAGCTCGATCTCGACTTCGCCGATGCTGGTGCGGCCCTGCTGGTCGGTAAGCTCGGCATCCTTCTCGGTATTTCCCACCGCATCCACCCGCGATCGAAACTCGCCGGACAGCACCACGGCTCCGCCGCCGTCACGAATCTCGACGATTTGGGCGGCAGAGAGGTCGCCCAGTCCAGCGATGCCGT
The DNA here is from genome assembly GCA_036380235.1 of Vicinamibacterales bacterium. Taxonomy (GTDB): domain Bacteria; phylum Acidobacteriota; class Vicinamibacteria; order Vicinamibacterales; family UBA2999; genus 12-FULL-67-14b. The sequence continues at coordinate 1,330 of DASVFC010000431.1, read as the reverse complement.
GCTGCCGCGTATCGGGGGAAAACGCCTGCAGCGCCAGCCCCGCCGCTATCACGGCACAGCTGAACATCACCAATTCGATCGTGGTTCGCCGCGCCTGCGGCGTGTTCATCGGAACGGGCGGTGGCGAGGTGATCATGTGGCCATCGTACGGCGGCCGCATGAATGTCGAATAAATGAGCTGGTTACGGCCGGGCCAGTACGGCTTGCGCGGCTCTGACCTCGTCTTCGGTGAACGCCGCTGCGAACATATCGAGGCCTTCAAGGAACGCCGCGACGTCTTTCAATGAGAACCCGAGCGAGCGAATACGGGCGGTGTCGAGATGCAACTGGTTGCCGGCGGCATCCCCGTAGTACTGCACGATGCGGCCCGCCGGATCGAACTTCTTGTTGATGAGCGGAATGATGTCCTCGGGATAGAAGCGCCGTCCCGGTGTCGGTTCGCCTGGCGTGCCGTGATCCGCAGTGATCACCGTCACCGCCTTCCCGACGCCGGCCTTCTGCTCGATGGCGCCGAGATACGCTGCGATCTGTCGATCCAGTTCCGCCAGGGTTTCCCGCTGCTCCTGCGAGTCTGGGCCGTGTGCGTGCGCGGTGTAATCCGGGCCTTTCATATTGACCAGCACCAGGTCCGTCACGTCGTCTGCACCAATCGTCGACTCCCGGACGACGGCGATCAGCGCCTCGGCTTCGAAGCGTTGGAACAGCGCGGAGGCGCGGAACTTCGACGCGCTCGCGATGTCGTGTCCCATCCAGGTGCCGCCGGCGGCTTCCCACACTCGGCGGCCGACGAAGTTCTTGAGCGCCGGCGGCATCTCGTAACACGTCGAGTTGGTCTCCCACCCGCCATCGGCGCCGCCGTAGCTCGCCGCCAGCACCTTTCGCGCGCCAACCAGGCATGCGCCTCGTCCAACCAACCCTGCTGTTGCGCGGATGGCGCCGCCATGACCGATGATCACGGCCTTGCCGTCGGTGGCGAGATTCCAGGTGTCTGCGAGCGTTAACGCCATCAGTTCCTGCGTATCGAGACCGTTGTAGGCTTCCTGCGGTTTGCCGGTGACTCGATTGAACAGGTTGTTCACCGTGATGCCGTGAAACCGCGGATCCGATCCGGTGCCAATCGTCGCGTGGCCGACGCCCGTCACCGTCGGCAGCGCATTCGTCCGCGCCTCCGCGAACCAGGCGCCTTCGCGACGCAGCCGCGCTAGCGTCGGCATCACCGCCGCGTACTGATCGAAGTACCCCTGTTTCATCGCATCGAGCACGAAGACCGTCACGACGCGCGGACGTTCGTTGGTCTGCCCGACCGCCGGCGTCAGCACGGCGCCGGTAT
>DASVFC010000430.1:0-18213 GCA_036380235.1 Vicinamibacterales bacterium | reverse complement strand
CTGTACGACGCTGTTCCCGAAGAAGGCCCAGTCCTCCCACGGCGCGTCGGCGGTGAAAGCGATCTCGCGGCGCTCGGGGCGGGCGAGCCGCAGCGCGCAGCCGCGCATCTCTTCGATCAGAAAGTCGTCGACGAACAACTGCCGGCCGACGTCGATGCTGATGACGCCCGGCGGGCTGGACAAGTAAGGCGGCCGTACTGCGGTTGGCGACAGTTGCTGCCGGCGTGGCGGCCACGGCTGCGGCAGGACGATCCCGTTGTAGAGAGTTTCGCGGGCGGTTTGCGCGCCGGCGCTCGCGCCGATCGCAACACCGGCAGCGGTGGCGAGGAACGCGCGTCGCGTCAGGCGATGAAACACCCTAGTTATACTAGCTTAATGGCTTGCGAGGCTCGACGCTGATCGCGCATCGCTGCGTGTTTCTGGCCGGCATGGTGATCGGTGCGGCGGTAACCGCTGCCGCGCAGGATCTGCCGACACCCTCCATTCAATTGACATTGCCCGCGGCCGCCGAGCCTTGGCGTGCGCCCTTGATGAGCGCCGCCGAACAGGCCGCGCAGGTCGGACGCGACTGGCTCGGACCGCATCCGGCCGGTGTGATCACGTCTCTCGAGGTCGCGCTGCCGCTGTGGCAGGGGCGCGGCGCGATGGTGGTCGAGCAGCAAGCCGCGTATTCCGTCATCCGCTCCTGGTGGCCCGATGCGCTGCCCGATCATCGCGCCGATGCGATCCTCGACGGGTTCGCGTGGTACCTGCAAAGCCAGGCGATCGAGCAGTTGTTCGATCGGCGCTACCTACGGACCGCGCATTCGGTGGAGACCATCCCGATGTTCGGCGGCGCGTTGCAATGGAGCGTGCCGACGCTGCGGCGGTCACGATGGTCGGCCGGGTTGCTGCGCAGTGACGGCGGCGTCAGCGCGCGCTACGCGGCGATGTTTGCGTCGCTCGACCGCTGGATTGGCACTCCCGCACTGCAATCGGCGATGTTCGAAGTCGCGCGCATGCCTGCCGGTGCGCTCAACGCGGCGGCCATCGTCAATACGATCGACACCGCAACCGGACAGGATTTGGCGTGGCTGTTCACCGCGGCCGGTGATCCCACCGTCGTCTTCGACTACGCCATCGCCGATCTGGCCTCGACCCCTGGAAATTGTGACTCGCCCTGTTTCGAGACCAGCGTCACCGCGACGCGTATAGGCGATGGCCAGTTCACGGGACGATCGTCGGCACGAGCGGGCGAGTTCGATGCCGGCGACGCCATTACCGTGCGCGTGACTTTCGAGAACGGGGAAACCGCCTCTGCGAAGTGGGACGGCCGGGACGCGTCACGCACGTTCCATTTTCAAGGGCCGTCTCCGGCCCGTCGCGCGCAACTCGATCCGGATCGCGTGCTCGTGTTCGACGCGAACTACCTCAACAACCACATCGCCCCCGCAACTTCAACTAATGCGCCCGTTCGCAAATGGATGGCGCGCTGGATCGTGTGGATGCAGAACGCGGTCCTCTCGTACGGGTTCTTTGCCTGATGTGCGGTATCGCAGGCCTCGTAGAATTTGAGGGCGCCGTCGCCTCTGAATCGCTGGTGCAGGCGATGTGCACGGCGATGTGCCATCGTGGTCCGGACGATGAAGGCGTGAAGGCGATTCCGAGTATCGCCGGCAGCGAACCGCGCGCCATTCTCGGCAATCGGCGGCTCAGCATCATCGACGTCGCCGGAGGCCATCAACCGATTAGCAACGAGGACGGCACCATCTGGACCGTCCAGAACGGCGAGATCTACAACTTCCAGGAACTGCGCACGCGGCTCGAGGGCAAGGGTCACGTCTTTGCCACGCGGAGCGACACCGAGATCATCGTCCATCTCTACGAGGAGATGGGCGACGACTTCGTGCGCGAGCTCGACGGCATGTTCGCGATCGCGCTCTGGGACGACCGTCGCAAGCGCTTGCTGCTGGCCCGTGATCGCTTTGGCAAGAAGCCGTTGCTCTATGCCGAAGCGGGCGGCCGCCTGTGGTTCGGCTCGGAGTTCCAGGCATTGCTCGCGGATTCGTCGATCAGCCGTGACATCGATTACGAAGCGCTCGACGAATACCTGTCGTTCATGTCGGTGCCGGCGCCGCGGACGATCTATCGCCAGATCCGCAAACTGCCGCCGGCGCACGTGCTGGTGCGCGACGCCAGCGGCACACGGCTGTCGCGGTACTGGTCGCTTGATTACGGGCCGAAGCTGCGCATCTCCGAGGAAGAAGCGGCCGCGGAAGTGCGCCGGCTGCTCACCGAGGCCGTTCGCAAGCGGCTGATCAGCGAAGTGCCGCTCGGCGCGTTTCTCAGCGGCGGCGTGGATTCGAGCGCAGTCGTCGCGATCATGGCCGGGTTGATCGGCGATCGGGTGAAGACCTTCGCGATTGGATTCGACGATCCGCGATTCAACGAGCTGCCGCATGCGCGCCGTGTCGCCGAGAAGTACGGCTGCGAGCACCACGAGTTCGAAGTCCGGCCGCGGGCCATCGAGGTGCTACCGGCGCTGGTGCGTCATTACGGCGAGCCCTACGCGGACTCGTCGGCGATCCCGAGCTTTTATCTCGCGAAGCTGACACGCCAGCACGTGACGGTGGCATTGAATGGCGATGGTGGCGACGAATCCTTCGGCGGCTACGGCTGGCACCTCGGCAGCCGCCTGGCCGAACGCTGGCAACAGCTTCCGTCGCCACTCCGCGGGCTTGCCGAATCGATCGGCGGCAGCCTCGCGCCGCTGTCGTCGAACCGCCGTTCGCCGATCGCGCGCCTGTCGCGATTCATGTCGGCGGCGAGCCAGCCGCGAGCGATGCGCTATCGGCAATGGCTGTCAGTGTTCACTGCCGATCTCAAGCGCGAGTTGTACGCGCGGCCGCACGCGAAAGGCGCCGATCCCATCGACGCCATCTTCGCGGCTGCGCCATCGCTCGATGCGGTCGACGCGATGCTGCGTGCCGACATCGAGTGGTATCTGCCCACGGATCTCCTCGTCAAGGTGGACATCGCGACGATGGCCAGCTCGCTCGAGGCGCGGTCGCCGTTCCTGGATTGGCACCTGACGGAGTTCGCGGCGAAGTTGCCGAGCGAGTACAAGGTCAAAGGCAACACCTCCAAGTACATCTTGAAGAAGGCGGTGGCCGGCCTGGTTCCGGCCGAGAACATGCATCGCGCCAAGCAGGGCTTCGCCGTCCCGGTGGGCGCCTGGTTCCGCGGCGAGCTGAAGGATTATCTCGCCGACCACATCCTCAGTGCGCGCTTCAGCGCGCGCGGGCTATTCAAGCCCGACGCCGTGAAGCGGTTGTTCACCGATCATCAGCGCGGTGCCGGCGATCACGCGCATCACCTGTGGACGCTGCTGATGCTGGAGTTGTGGTTCCGCGAGTTCATCGATCGGCGTCCGGCGCAGGCGTTGGAGACGAAGTCGGCGTGAACCAGTACGACGTCGTCTGTATCTCGTCGATCGACTGGGACTTCATCTGGCAGGGTCACCAGGAGATCATGAGCCGGCTTGCCGCGAGCGGCCATCGGGTGCTGTTCATCGAGAACACCGGCGTGCGGCCGCCGCGCCTCAGCGATCTGCCGCGCATGGCCAGCCGGTTGCGCAACTGGCGCAAAGGCACCAAGGGCTTCCGCGAAGAGCGGCCGAACCTGTTCATCCATTCGCCGATCGTCGTGCCGTTGCCGTATTCGCGCATTGCGAAGTGGCTGAACCAGCGCATCCTGATGCGCGGCATCAACGGCTGGATGCGCGCCGTCGGCGCGACGCGGCCGGTGGTCTGGACGTTCCTGCCAACGCCGCTGGCGCGCGATCTGATCAAGGCGATGGATCCGGCGCTGGCTATTTATTACTGCATCGACGATCTCGCCTCCAGCTCGCTCGAAGCCCGCAAGATCGTGAAGAGCGAGCAGGCCCTGTTCCGCGAGGCCGACCTGGTGTTTGTGACCTCGGAGCGGCTGCGGCAACGCGCCGCGCAGTTCAGCGATCGCGTGCACCTGTTTCCGTTCGCCGTCAATCTCGCGGTGTTCGAGAAGTCACGCGAGGCCCGTGAGACCGTGCCTGCCGATCTCGCCGCGCTCAAGCATCCCATTGCCGGTTATGTTGGCGGCCTGCACCAGTGGGTCGATCAAGATCTCCTGGTCGAGATCGCGACGCGCCTGCCGAAGGTCAACTTCGCGTTGATCGGACCGGAACAGACGGACGTGTCGCGACTGAAGGCGTTGCCGAACATGCATCTGTTCGGGCAGCGCGCGCACGCCGACCTGCCACGCTACGTCAGCGGCTTTGACTGTGGCCTGGTGCCGTATCGCATCACTGAATACACTGCCAACGTCTACCCGACGAAGCTCAATGAATACCTGGTGATGGGCATCCCGGTGGTCGCGACCGATCTCGCCGAAATTCGCCGGTTCAATTCCGAACACGGGCCCATCGTCCAGGTCGCCGAATCGGCGGAGGATTACGCAAACCAGGTCACGAGCGCGGTGGCGGCGGTGCCGCTGCAGTCCGAAGTCTCACGGCGCATCGAGGTGGCGGAGTCGAACAGCTGGGAGCGGCGGCTCGAGAAGATGTCGCACCTGATCGACGGCGAGCTCACGCAACGCCAGTCGCGCACCGCCGGTTGGGAAGACCGGTTGCGGCGTTTGTACGGCGCGGCAAAAGCGGGGCCGACACGTTGGGCGGCCGCGGTCATCATCCTGTATCTGCTGATTTTCCAGAGCCCGCTGGTCTGGTGGCTGGCTGAGCCCCTTCGCCTGTCGGATGCCCCGCGGCCGGCGGACGCCATAGTGGTGTTTGCCGGCGGGGTGGGTGAGTCCGGCCGCGCCGGCGGCGGGGTGCAGGAAAGAATCGGCAAAGCAGTGCAGCTGTACAACGAGGGCGTTGCGCCTCGCCTCATCATCTCTTCCGGCTACGTCTTCACGCTGCGCGAGGCCGAGGTCATGAAGGCGATCGCGATGGCCAACGGCGTTCCCTCCGAGGCCATCCTGCTCGAGGAAAGCGCGGTGAACACCTATCAGAACGTCAGCTTCACGCATCGCATTCTCGCTGACCACAACTGGCGCCGCATCGCGCTCGTCAGCTCGCCGTACCACATGCGTCGGGCGCTGCTGACCTGGCGCAAAGTGGCGCCCGAGGTCGACGTCATTGCGACGCCGCCGGCGGCCTCGCAGTTTTACGCCCATGAGCGCGGCGCGAGCTCCGAGCAGATTCGCGGCCTGCTGCAAGAGTACGTCGGCATCGTGTATTACTGGTGGCTCGGACGCATTTGATCCGGACACGCCTTCGCAAGTTCCTCCTGATTGCGTTGCCGGCGGCACTGTTCGCGCTGATCGTCGGCGCAATCGCCATCGAGGTGTGGGTGCGCCTGGCCTGGGACCCGGCGCGGGGCCGGCCCGGATTTTTCGTGAGCGACGCGGTCCTCGGGCAGCGGCTGGCCCCGAACTACGACGGCTGGTTCGCCGGCGTTCCCGCGCGCATCAACAGCTTTGGCTTCCGCGACAATCGCGAATATTCGCTGGCCAAGCCTCCCGGCACGTTCCGCATCCTCGTGCTGGGCGATTCGGTCACCTTCGGTCACGGCGCGCTCTACGAAACCACGTATCCTTATCTCCTCGAACAGCAACTGCGCGCGTGGCGTCCCGACGTGAAGTGGGAAGTGTGGAACCTTGGTGTGCCCGGCTACAACACGGCGCAGGAGCTCGCCTATCTGCAGCTCGTGGAAGAGCGTTACGCGCCCGATCTTGTCGTGGTGGGTTTTTTTCCAAATGATTTCACGGGCTACGAGCCCAATCTGTCTCCGGGAGTCGTGCGCCGCGTCATGAGCGCGGTGTTGCGATCGATGCAGCGCCACCTGTACTCGATGGAGTTCTACAAGCGCGTCATCCTGACCGTTCGATACCGGTTGATGTCGTCGGGCGCCGATCGGCAGCGCCTCGAACATCTCGAAAGTGAAGACGCCCTCCTCAACAGCGCCAACGCCGCCGATGCCAACGAACAGAAACTCGGCACACCGCATCGGTTCACCGATGAAGAGGTCAAATCGTTCGCGTGCGAAGGCATCGGGCCGTCGGGTGAGTCGGGAATCGCGAAAGACCTGCGTGAACGTCCGCCGCACCTGGGATCATGGTTCAACGCCGTCGAGGGCTTGCAACGGCTGCATCGCGAAGGCCGTCACCGCGTGGTGTTCTTCGTCAACATGGCACCGTTTGTTTGTCGCGGCGGCGACCGGTTCATCGACCATGCGACCGTGGCCGACAGCGATGCGGTGATGGCGGTGCTGTCGAAAGGCACGCCGGCCGTCAGCTCGTTACCCGAGTTCCTCCACTACCGCCCGTCGGAGATGCCGGCGGCGGCAGGTCACTCGCTTGGCAATTCGAACCTGGTCAAGGCGAATGTGCTGTTCGCGTACCTGCGCGATAACGTGCTCCAGCCCTTGCTTCCGGCGGTGCCGGCTCGATGATCGGCCCACCCTCAGCGCTGATCGTCATCGTGCAGCCGATGCTGATCGCTTTCGCGCTCGCGGTGGCATTGGTGCCGTTGTGCCGCATCCTCTCGATTCGCCTCGACGTGGTGGCCCGGCCGCGCGCCGATCGCTGGCATCGGTCGGTCGTACCGCTGCTGGGCGGCGTGGCGATCGGCCTGTCGATGGTGATCACCGGCCTGTTGTCCGGTCTCGGCACATCGCTGCCGGTGATCTTGTTCACGTCTCTCGCCATGTTCATCACCGGGCTCGTCGACGACATCCTGCTCCTGCGTCCCGCGAGCAAGCTGGTGTCGCAGATCGCGATCGCCGCAGCGCTGGTGTATTTCGGATTCCGACTGCACTGGGTCGAGTCGCGGCTGCTCGACAGTGCCTTGACCATGGTGTGGGTTGTCGGCCTCACCAACGCCTTTAACCTGCTCGACAACATGGACGGTCTCTGCGCCGGAGTCGCATTGATCGTGGCCGTGATGCTGCTCGCCGGTCTCTGGACTGGTGTCACGCGCGAAAGCGCGGCTCCGGAGATGATCTTTCTCTCGATCCTCGCCGGCGCCGCCGCGGGTTTTTTGGTATTCAACTTCCCGCCGGCGTCAATCTTCATGGGCGACTCCGGCGCGCTGCTGTTCGGCTTCGCGCTGGCGGCATTGACGCTGGGCCAGGAAGGCGTGCGCGGTAGCCGTTCGGACGTGTTGTCGGTGATTGCCGGGCCCGCATTCGTGCTGCTCATCCCGATCTTCGACACGACGCTGGTCACGGTGGCCCGCCTGCTATCCGGGCGCTCGCCGGCACGAGGGGGACGCGATCATTCATCGCATCGCCTGGTCGCGATCGGCTTGTCGGAGCGCGATGCGGTGCTGGTTCTCTGGGGCCTCGCCTCGATCGGCGGCATGATTGGCCTGCTGCTGAGGAACTTCAGCGCCGCCTGGTCGATGCCGGTCGGCGGCCTATTCCTGCTTGGCATGGGTGTGTTCGCGGTGTATCTCGTGCGCGTGCGCGTTTACGAGGATGTGCCGGCAGCCGCGCCGGCGTCGTTCACGCTGCTGCAAACCAATTACGTCAACAAGCGGCGCGTCGTCGAAGTCATCGTCGACGTGACGCTGAGCTTCGCCTCGTATTACTGGGCGACGTCGATCGTGTTCAACGATCCCGAGGCATACCTGCGTAACGCGGACGTGTTCTACCAGTCGTTACCTGTGATCATGGCGACGCAGCTGATCGGGTTCTTCGCGCTTGGGATGTATCGGGGCCTGTGGCGGGCATTCGTCGCCGCCGACACCATGCGCATCGTCGAAGCCATCGCCATCGGCACGCTGATGGCGCAGGTCATCTTGTTCGTGTATTACGGGACGTTTCCGATTTCGTGGCTGGTGGTTGCCATCCAGGCGGTGATGCTGGTTGCGGCCGTTGTGGCCTCGCGACTGATCGGCCGCGCATTTCCGCCGGACTGAATGCCGCGACAGTCACCAATCATCACCTCACCAAATCACTGACCGCCCCGTCGATAGTCGCCCCTCCCGGTTCCGTCTTCCTCAGCCCCAGTAACGCCCCTACCGTCAGCGCCACAAACACGAACATCAGCGGCTGCACCGTGATGGTGTAACGCATGTTCGTCAGCACGAAGCAGATCGTCAGCGGCACGTAGGCGATCGGGATCAGCGCGTACAAAAACAGCGACCGCACCCGCCAGGCGATCACGACGCCGGCGATGAACAAGGCGAAGTACGCGGTGGACAAGACGAGCCCGGCGTTGAAGATCATCCGGCTGCCGGCAAACTGGAACGTGGTCAGTTGATCGCCGGTGCCGGAGCGGACGATGAACAGTCTGACCAGCCGATAGGCCGACGCCTGCGCGAAGGCGAGCGGATTGCGGGAGATGTTGTCGAATGCCAGCGCCGTGTACCGCCGCATCTCGTGCGGTTCCTTGCGGTAGAACACGTCGTTGATGCGGATGACATCGGCGGGCGCACATCGGCCCGGCGCCGCCGGGCTCCGGACCTCGGTAAAGCGTAGATGGCGCGAGACCAGGGCACCGGCCAGCTCACCCTGTAGATCGACGCCGGACTGCCTGCCATCGAACGCGCGCGGCATGGTGAGCGAAGAGCCGTCCGACAGCCGCAGCGTTGCCTGGGCGTCGGCGGTGTCGAGCGCGACGAATGGACTCGTGGCGCGCGGCAATAGCGCCGACAGGGCTGTCGCCAGGTCGTCGTGCTGCACGCGGCCATCATTGTTGAGATCGAGCTTGTCGGCGGCCGGCAGCGGTTCCTGCCAGGCAATGTGCCGGAGCACGCGATAGACGTCAAAGATGTCGAGCAACTCGTGCTGCTGATCGAGATCGCGCAGGTGATCGGTCGACACGAACATCACGAGCGGATCGCGGTCGCCGCCGGCAGGATAGGTGACGCCGTTCGAATCAAAGAAGTAGTAGACGGTGGCCGGCGCTTCCTGTGCGGGAATCTCGAACACACGCCGAAGCCCCGGGTCGGGACGGCCGTCGAGCCAGCGCAGCTGCGGGTCGCGATCGGTCCGATACGCCAGCCGCAAGTTGCCGCCGTCCGGTCTGCACGGTGTTTCCGCGGAAATGAAGATCGACCGTTCGAGACTCGTGTAATCGAATGCTGCAGAGGCGAAGTGATAGCGCGGGTTGTGGGCTCGGCTTTCCAGATAAGGGCCCACCTGCAGCGTGCCGTACCACAACTGGATGCCGCTATGTGTGCTGGTTGGCTGAATGGTTCCGGTGTAGCGGTAGTTGCGGATGATCCACGGCATCAGCATCGCGATCATCGCGGCCATGAACACCGCACACTGCATCACGCGCCGCCGGCTCCGCGGTGGGTAGAACAGGTAGGCGCCGATCACGAGCACCGGCAGGAGGATCATGTTTGGCCGGAATTGCGGCGTCAGGCCGGCCAGCACGCCGGCAGCGGCAAAGGCCCAGGTCTGCGACGTTCGGTGCGCGTGGACGAAACAGAGCAGCGCCAGCAGGAACAGGACGGTGCAAATCGAATCTGACGTCTGCGTCGAGGCGTAAATCGTATTGAATGAAAAGATCGCAACGATCCATGCGGCCAGCGTGGCGATGCGACGGCCGACGGCGGGACGCGCCAGCCGATAAACCAGGTACGGCACGAGGGCGTTGATGAACACCTGCGCGGTGACGGCCGCCCATGGCATGTCCGGGAACAGGCGATAGAACACGGCCACGAAGTAGGCATAGCCCCACGGCACGTCGGTGGTGCCGAACGGCTCGCCACGCGCGAGCGCTCGCGCGAGCTCGTCGTACTGGTCGATGCCGCGCCAGCTCCACGGATGCGGCGCCCAGACGAATACGAAGAACAGCCCGATGGCGAGCGTAACCAGCGACGCGAAAAAGACGGAGCGGGGAGAATCAAGCCATCGCTGCAATGCCTGCCGCATGAAGAGGACCGATGTACTATATCGCGCAGTGCGAAGCAGGAGACCATGGGCGCTCAGAGCGGCGCCGATCCTCGCCGGCCTGATGCTGGCGGCGTCACAAGCCCATGGCCAGTCGATCGATGCGCACCCACCCGCACAGCAGCTGCGAATCGAGCAGGCCGCAGGTGCGGCGACCGAGTTGCTGACGACATGGCTTGGCCCACCCGCGGCGCCGGTGGTGGCCGGGCCCGGCGTGCGCGTTCGCTGGCTGACGCCGCAGCGGGATCAGTCGCTCGAACGCGAAGCGATCGCCTCCGTCACACGGCAGTTCTGGGGGCTGCCGCAATCCCTAACACCGTTCCAGGAAGCCGCGATCGTTTACACGGGCACCCGTGCAATCCACCACGCGCTCGAGGGCAGCAACTTCGAGGTGGTGCGCGCGTTCGGCGGCTTCATCCCGTTCCCATTGCGCTCGATCCTGCTGTCGCCGCCGGTTGCCGATCCGCGGCCGCGCGTGTGGCAGTTCAGCGAACTGCCGGCCACTGGTGACTCCGCCGGCATCGTACGCGGCTTGCAGACGCTGGAGCGTTACGTCGGTTGGCCGGCCATGGCGCAGGCGCTCTCGGCAATGCGAGCGGGGGGGAGGGTGGATGCGAGCACTTTTGCCACCACGTTGTCGCAGGTTCGTGGCACCTCGATCGACACGCTCGTGCAGGAATGCTTGCGCAGCGATGTGGTGTTCGATTACGCGATCGAGAACGTGCACAGCGTCGCCGCGCCCGGCGGGCTGATCGAGTCATCCCTCTCGTTGTTGCGCAGCGGCTCAGGCGTGTTTGCCATCGACGATCAGGACGATCGCGAGCCCAACATGCCAATCCTGGTGCGCTTTGCAGACGGTTCCGAGATTCGCGATTGGTTCGATGGTCGCGCACCCTCGACGACGCTGATTTACACGGCGAGGACCGCGGTGGTAAGCGCCGCCATCGACCCCGAGCTGATGCTGCTGCTCGACGTGAACCGGTCGAATAACACCTTCGCCGCAGAAACACCGGTGCGGCCGCTCGGCATCCGGCTGGCCCTGCATTGGATATCGTGGCTGCAACAGACGATGTTGGCCTACAGCGCGCTGGTATGAAGACGATGACGCCGGTGCGTGCGTTCGTGGGCGGCGTGGCCGCGGTGCTGAAAGCGCCGATGGTGATGATTGCGGCAGTGCTGCTCACGCTGCTGATTGCGCTGCCGTTTGCGGCGGTGCTCGGATCGCGCGTTGAACGATCGCTCGCGTCGCAACCGCCGGTGTCGTTGAACGAAACCGAAATCGATCCGGAATGGTGGCAGGAGTTCCGCGCTCACGCGCGCGGCCTCGAAGCGACGTTCACACCGGCCATCGTTGGATTCGCGGCGCCGCTCGACAGCATCAGCGCCGTGCTCGACGGCCGCCGACCGGCGCTCGTAATTGTGGGTCCAATCCTGTTGTCGATCGCGGTGTGGGCCTTTCTCTGGGGCGGAGCATTACGGCGATACAGCGCCGGGCGGGCCATCGGTTGGCGCGCGTTCATCGCCGCCGGACTCGAACTCTGGCCGCGGTTCATCATCATCTCCCTCGCCGCAATGCTTGCGATCGTCCTGCTCTACCTGACCTTGCACGCGCTGCTGTTCGGTCCCGTCTATGACTTTCTTGCTTCACGAACTTCTTCTGAGCGAACCGCTTTCTTCGCGAGGGTCGTGCTCTACGCGATCTTCTTTGCGCCGGTTGCGATGGTGGGGCTCGTGGCGGACTACGCCAGGATCGCGTCTGTTGTCGGATCGAGCAACCGCCTCGGCGATACGATCCGTGTTGCGATTACGTTCGTGCAACATCATTTCGGCGTCGTCACCGCGCTGTATCTGATCGTCGGCGCGGTTTTCGTGCTCGTTACCGTTGGTTACGGCGTGCTGGAGATTTATGGCGGGTCGCAAGTGGGCGGCTGGCGGGCGATCGTCCTCGGCCAGCTGTATATCGTGTTCACGCTGGCGATCCGCTTGACCGCTGCCGCGGCCTCCTTGCGATTGTTTGCAGCACGGTCCACGCCGTAATCGCGGAATAGGGCACGAGTAGCGTGTGAATCGGCACGATCAGGCGCTCACCCTTCGGGTAGACGATCACCACCGCGATGTATTGCGTCAGCGCGATTAATGCCGGCAGCAACACCACGATCGAGCGTTGCGATTGCCACGCCAGCACCAGCCCGGCCACCGCACTCGTCCACACCGCGATATACACCGGCGAATAGCCCCACCCCGGCGCATAGGGCTCGTAGAATCCGAGTGCGAATACCGCCTTGCGAGCCATGTTCTGTGCGAACAAGGCCGGCGCGGTGACCGCGTATTCGATCACCGTCGCGGTGAGTTCGCCGATGCCGAAGCGTTCGTATAAGGCAGCGCGTTTCGCGAGATCGATCTGCACGCCGGCCGGCACTTCGTTGCCGCCAAGGAGCGTGATGCCGAGTTCGGTCGACGTCGGCGCAAACACGTTAGCGACGATCCAGTTGCGGATCGCGATGAGCGAAAACACGGCCAGCGTTGTGGCCACCACCACGGCGAGGACCGGGCTGCGACGCGGGCGGCCTTTCATCGCCAGCCAGGATGCCGGCCAGACCACGGCCCACGACAACAGCACCGTCGATCGGGTGATCGTGGTCAGGCCGCTCAACAGTCCACTCGCCACCGCCGCCGGTTGCGAAGGCCTCCGACAAAGTCGAATCAGCGACGCCGTGCTGGCGACGAGCAGCGGCACATACAGCGACTCGTTTAGCGGCTGGGCGGCAATATGGCGGAATTTCCACCACATGAACGCGATCGCGATCGGCAAAGCCACCATCCAGATTCGTTCGGTGCTGAAGTCGATCGCGATCTGCACCAGCTTCCACACCGCAAATGCCGCCAGCAGCCGCTGCACCAGCACCGGTCCAAACATGCTTTCGCCGAACAGCACGTGTGTGGCGGCAAGGAAATACGGGTAGAACGCCTGGTAATAGAAAGGCTCACCTTCGCCCGGTGGCCGGCCACCGTTCATCAGGACGCCGTTTAGCACGATGTCTCGCGCGTAACCTTCGTACGTCATCGTGTCGTCGCCGCCAATCAGCACCATGTTCTGGTGCCACCACGGCCACGCGAGCAGCCAGGCGTCAACGGCCACGACCGCCGCAAAAATCGTCAACACGTAGCGAAGTTGAAGCGCCTGTGCCGAACTCCACGAATCACGCGTCGAACGCACCACCGTCGCGATGAGCAGCCAGGCCAGGCACAACAGGAGCGCAGCGTCCGCGCCGGTCTTGAGCCGGCGCAATGCCCTCGCACCCGTCATCTGCCAGTCGCGGATCTGTTGCGTCATCACCGCTGACGCATCGAAGGGCACCAGGACGCCGTTCTCAACGACGCCGGCAGAGAACGTTCGCGGCCCTGCATATGGCGAGGCATACATGATGTCGAGCCGATGCCATCCCGTGGTCAGCGGCACATCGATCACGATCGGCGACCCGGCGTCCGGCGCCATCTCGATCTTCGATTCGCCGTCGATCGACAGTTGCGCCGTCGCGCCCGGCGCATGGACATAGATTGCCGGCCGCGCGCTGTCGACCCACCACAGCCCGCTCCATCGCACCGAAAATTCCAGCAGGCGGCGGTTCGGCTCGCCAACCTTGTAGAAGTTGAAACGGCTGTTGTCGTTGATGAACGGTAGCGGAAACTGCGTGGCCGCCTGATCGAACGCGAGCGTGGTGTCGATGCGGGTGAACGTGTCGTCGGGGTACTCGATGCTGCGCTCGTGCGCGCCCGATGCGCCGGCGCGCGCAAAGTAACGCGCGCGGAAGCCGCCTTCCCCAGGAATGGCCACACCCGCCGCAAAGGTGCTGATTAACAGCAGCGCCACCACAGCGGCTCCAGGCAACCGCGTTCCGGCGATCGCCAGCCACGCTATCGATAACACCGCCGCCGCGTCGATGGGCCCCAGCGGGATGCCCTGCACCAGGCCGCCGGCTTGATTGGGAACGATGAAGTAGGCGATCCAGATCAGGAACGCAGGCAGGTGAGCTCGGGTCATCCAACTCGCGGCGGTCAGGATGAGACGAGTCTATGACATCCTAACGCCGCATGCAGTCGTCTTTCCACGCGCTCGATTGGGCGATCATCGCGCTCTACCTCGCGGCGATGGCGGCCATCGGCTTCTACTTTTCGCGCCGGCAGCAGAATCTCGATCAATAACTGCTCGCGGACCGCAGCATGGGATGGCTGCCGGTGGGCCTGTCGCTGATGGCGGCGCTCAACAGCGGCATGGACTACCTGATGCAGCCGTCATCGACCATCCGTTATGGACTGGTCCTGACGATGGGCATCTTCTCGTGGCTGGCCCTGTATCCGTGGGTCGCGCGCGTGGCACTGCCGTTCTATCAACGGCTGCACTTCTATTCCGTGTACGAGTACCTCGAAGCCCGTTTCGGCCTTGCCGTGCGCACGATGGCCGCCGTCATCTTCATGTTGTGGCGCCTCGGCTGGATGGCGACGGCGATGTATGTGCCGAGCCTGGCCGTGAACGCCGCTACCGCCGGACAAGTCGATCTGAACACCATGACCATCGTCGTCGGTGTTGTTGTCACCCTCTATACGATGCTGGGCGGCATACAGGCGGTGATCTGGAACGATGTCATCCAGTTCTGCATCATGTTCGGCGGCTTGGCCGCTACGGTATGGATCGCGTGGGCCAGCGTCCCTGGCGGCCTTAGTGAGATCTGGTCGGCCGCCGCCGCCGCTGGCAAGCTCGATCCGGTTCTTCCCCTGGTTGATCCAGCCGCGTCGGGCATGGGTGCGCAGCTGATCAGCTTCTTCCAGCAACCGATGAACGTGATCACGTTGCTGGTCGCGCTCATCGTTGGCCGCATGGCGCAGTACACCACCGATCAGGTCCTGGTGCAGCGCATGCAAACCACTCGCTCCGTCAACGAAGCCAGACACGCGTTTCTCATCAACGCCGCCGGCGACGCCTTGTGGATGATCGGCCTCTCGTTCGTCGGCTTCGCGTTGTTTGCCTACTTCCAGCACCACACGCTGCCGGCCGGCTACGAAACCGACAAGCTGTTGCCGTATTTCATGTCGGTGGCGTTTCCGGTCGGCGCGGTCGGTCTCGTCATCGCCGCGATCATGGCCGCGTCACTGTCGAGTATCGATTCCGCGATCAACGCGTGCTCGTCGGTGGCCGTGGTGGATTTCTACAACCGCCTGTGGAAAGGCCGGGACATCCGCGCCGCCGAGCAAACCGACGCGGCCAATCGCGAGCAGGTCATCGCCGGACGCATCGCCACGCTAATCGTCGGCGTGGTGGGCACGACGATGGCGTGCAATGTTGCGGCGATTGGTTCGCTCCTCGAAATCAACGCCAAGGTGGTGAACGCATTCACCGGGCCGCTGTTCGGGATTTTCCTGCTGGCGATGTTCAGCCATCGCGCCGGCAGCGCGGCCGTGCTGGCTGCGGGCATCGCCGGAACGTTCACGGCCTACTACGTCGCCTATCACAGCGCGATCGGTTTCATGTGGCCGTCGACGTTCGGCCTCGGCGCGACGTTGCTTGTCGGGTCGCTGCTTGCCTTCGTCACGCCGATGCCGGTCGATGACGGGAGGCGCGCGCTGACGTGGCGAGCCGTGATGAATCGTGCCGCTTACCCCGCTCGCTCGGGACAGGCCGCGGCAACCTAAGTTAGAATCGTCAGGTTGTGAGCACATCCAAGCGCGCGCTGATCACCGGTGTCACCGGCCAGGACGGGTCGTACCTCGCCGAACTTCTCCTCGACAAAGGCTACGAAGTCTTCGGCGTGGTGCGGCGCTTGAGCGCACCCAACGTGTGGCGCATCCAGCACCTGCTGCCGCGCATCACGCTGCTCCAGGCCGACCTGCTCGATCAGTTGTCGCTCATCAAAGCGGTGGAAAAATCGGATCCCGCCGAGTTCTACAACCTCGGTGCGATGTCGTTCGTGCCGTCGTCGTGGGACCAGCCGATGTTGACGGGCGAATTCAACGCCCAGGGCGTGACTCGCGCGCTCGAGGCAGTGCGCAGCGTCAACCCGAAGATTCGTTTCTATCAGGCCTCCTCCAGCGAGATGTACGGCCGCGTCCGCGAAGTACCGCAGACGGAAATGACCCCGTTCTATCCGCGCAGCCCCTACGGCGTCTCCAAAGTGTTCGGGCATTACATCACCGTCAATTATCGCGAGAGCTACGATCTGTTCGCCTGCTCGGGCATCCTCTTCAACCACGAGTCACCGCGCCGCGGCATCGAGTTCGTGACGCGCAAGGTGACCGACGGCGTGGCGCGCATCAAACTGGGATTGACCGACAAGTTGATGCTCGGTAATCGCGATGCCTGCCGCGACTGGGGTTTCTCAGGCGACTACGTGCGCGCGATGTGGCTGATGCTGCAGCAGGACAAGCCCGATGATTACGTGATCGCGACCGGGGAAGCGCATTCGGTGCAGGAGCTGGTCGAAGTCGCGTTTGCGCACGTCGGGCTCGACTGGCAGAAGCACGTCGGCGTCGATCAGCGCTATCTCCGCCCGGCCGAAGTCGATCACCTGATCGGCGATCCGGCAAAGGCCAAGCGCGAGCTGGGCTGGGAGCCGAGCGTCGACTTCAAGGGCCTCGTTCACATGATGGTCGACGCCGACCTCGCGCGCATTGAATCCGGCCAGCTTATCGCGTAACGAGCCACGGCCCCTGACGTGAGCGACAAGACGCGCGCCACGAGCGAGCGCTTCGGCTACGGCTGGACCGCCGCCGGCCTGCCCGGGCCGGTGACCGCGCCGATCGACTACCACCTTCACGTCATGCAGACGGCGCTCGGCGCGCCGCCGTTTTCAGGATTGATCCTCGATGCCGGCAGCGGTGAGGGCATCGATCTGGCATCGGTCGGACTCACACCCGGATGCCGCGCCGTCGGCGTCGAGTTGAGTCCCGGCGGCATCCGGGCCACCGCCGCGCGCATTGCAGCAGTCCCTCGCGCGTCGTTGGTGCAAGGCAACGTGCTGTCGTTGCCGTTCCAGCCAAATACGTTCGATGGTGCCTATTCGTACGGCGTCGTCCACCACACAGTTGATGCCGCAGGCGCTGTGCGCGAGATCGTGCGCGTTGTGAAGCCTGGCGGGCGGGTGTTGATCTACGTCTACGAAACCTTCGAGCGCCGTCCGTTGCACTGGCGAATAGCGCTGGCATCGGTGAATGCGGTGCGCCGCCCGATTAGCACGATGTCGCCGAAGCGCATTCGCCTCGTGTGCGCGATGGTGGCGCCGTTCGTGTATGCCACCTGCACCGTGCCGTCGCGATATTTTTCATGGGCGGCGCGGATGCCGTACCCAGCATCGCAAAACCCGACGATGAGGAGTCTCATTCCCGATCTTTACGACCGGTTCGCGGCGCCGATTGAAGAACGCTATTCAGAGCGCGGCGCGCGTGAGCTGGTGGAGCAGGCGGGCTGCCGTGTTCGCGCCGTGGCGAACATCAGGGGGTGGGCGGTGTGGGGCGAGAAGCTGTAGGTCGTCACGCACTGCTCGAGGCGATCACCCGGACACTCCCTCACCCTTCGACCAAATCTCGGCGACCAGATTCCCCACTGCAAGACACGACGTCAGTCCCGGTGAATCGATCCCCGAGGCCTGGATGACGCGCGGGTTCGTGGTGTCGCGCTGGATCAGGAAATCGGCAAACCCCTGTCCGGGCCCCTGCAATTTCGCGCGGATGCCGCTGCCGCCCGGCTGCAGATCCGCCAGCGTGATCGCCGGCAGCAGCTTGCGCGCTGGCTCGAGGAAATCTTCGAGAGGCATGCGATCGCTTTCGTAGTCATCGCGTGAATCGCGATAGCAAATCGTCGGCCCCAGCGTCACGCTGCCCCACGTGGTCCTGGCGAGGTGCACACCAAGTCCGGCGCCCGTGTGATGCGGAAGCGGATACACCAGCCCATTCACCATGTACCGCTTTGATGGCGCCAGCTCCGCGTATTCACCTCGACAGGGATAAATCCTGAAGGTCATGCCGCCGAGCAGCTTCGAGACCTCGTCAGCGTAGAGACCCGCCGCGTTCACAACGGTGCCGGCGACGATGCGTTCGTGCGGGGTGACCAGCTCCATGCCACGCGCGGTCAGCGCCGCATCGGTGAGCTTGCTGCCAACGACGATCGCCACGTCATGCTGCCGGCACAGATGTTCGAGCGCCTTGACGAGCGCTTCGGCCTCGACGATGCCGGTGTCGGGCGACCACAACGCGGCCACCGCAGCTACGTGAGGTTCTCTCTCCTTTAGAAACGCCTGAT
>DASVFC010000429.1:0-7213 GCA_036380235.1 Vicinamibacterales bacterium | reverse complement strand
GCTGGCGCAGCCGGTGACGAGAACCGAACTGTTGATCGGCAAACACCTTGGGTTGCTCGCTGCCCTCACCGCGGCAACGGTCGCGGGTTTCGTTCCCGCCGCGGTCGCCATTGCCATGGCTGGAGGCGCGTCGATGCTCGGGCACTATCTGCTGTTCCCGGCCATCGCCGTACTCGCGGCCGCAGCCATGGCTGCGATCGGCGTGTTGATTTCCGTGACCAGCAAGTCCGCGGTGCACGCGCAAGGCATGGCCATGCTGACGTGGTTCGGTTTCGTCTTGCTCTACGACCTCGTGCTCATGGGTTCACTCGCGGTCAGCGGCATCCCCGCGCAGTGGCTCGCAGCGGCATTGATCGCGAATCCAGTCGACGCCTCGCGGGTCCTCGGCGTCCTTGCGCTCGAGCCGGATTTATACCTGCTGGGCCCGGCCGGTTCCTTTCTGACGACGAGGTTGTCGGCGGCGGGGACCGCAAGCCTGCTGCTGGCCGCGGTGTTGGCGTGGTCGCTGGCGCCGGCGCTTGCGGCCGCCATCAAGTTTTCAGTTCGGAGGAGGAAGCATTCATATGCGGAACATACAGTTCGCTCTGCTGTTGTCGGCCCTCGTGTTGGCCACGGCGATCGCGTGCACGTCCAACGAGTCGGGGCCCGGAGCTAGCGGCGTTGGCTCGTCGACCGCGTCCAACATCAAGCCTGGACGCGGACGGGAACTTTACAAGGCCAACTGCGTCGCGTGTCACGGTGAGAAAGGCAAGGGCGACGGTCCTGGCGCCGGCGTGCTGAAACCGCCACCGCGCGACCATACCGACGGCGCCTACATGAGCACGCTGTCTGACGACGAGATCGGCAACATCATCAGGATGGGTGGCGCGCCCAAAGGCAAGCCGCTGATGCCGAGCCATCCGCAGATCAGCGGTAACGATCTCGCGTCGCTGGTGGCCTACGTTCGATCGTTGAGTCAGTCCGGCGCCGGACACTAACGCGGACCATCGTCGTGATGCCGTCGTCGGCCTTGCCTCTCGCGTATTACCTCGCCGCGTACGCGGGCTTCGGCGCCGCACTGCTTGTCCTGTTCGTCGATCCCGCGTTGCCGGGCGGATCGTTCTACCATTCGCGCTTCGTCGCGCTGGTGCACCTGCTGACGCTGGCGTGGTTGAGCGGCTCGATTCTCGGGTCGCTCTACATCGTCGGCCCTTTGGTCCTGCGGCTGCCGATGCGCGCCGGCAAGGCCGATTGGATCGCATTTGGCTCGTTCCTTCTCGGAACGAGCGGCATGGTCGCGCATTTCTGGATCAACACCTACGACGGCATGGCGTGGTCCGCCATGTTGGTCGCCGCGTCGATCGCGTCAGTGGGCGCGCGCGTTATCCGCGGTCTGCGCCGAGCCAGGATTCCATTCGGCGTCCGCCTGCATGTCGGGCTCGCGTTCTTCAACGTCCTGGCCGCGGCGGCTTTCGGGATGGTGATCGGCTTCGACCGCTCGCGCGGCTTCCTTACCGTGTCGCCGCTGTCGATGATGTTTGCGCACGCGCACATCGCCGCCGTTGGCTGGGTCGCGATGCTGGTGATCGGCCTGTCCTACCGTTTGATACCAATGATGCTACCTGCGGCGATGCCGTCGGGCCGCTCGCTCGCGATCAGCGCGATTCTGATCGAGTGCGGGCTCGCCGTGCTGACTGTCGAACTGATCACGAGCACCGGTGGTGGCTGGCTTGGTGCGGTGACGATCGTCGCCGGCCTCGTATCGTTCGTCGCGCGCGTGCGATGGATGCTGGCGCGACGCCAACCGCGTCCGCCAGCGCTGCCGCCGCGCGACTGGTCGACATGGCAGATTCACATGGCGTTTGCCTGGCTCTTGATCGCAGTGGTCACCGGTTTGGTGTTGACCGGCACGCCTGCGGATCAGGATCGGCTCACATTGATGTGGGTGTACGGCGTCGCTGGCCTGGTGGGTTTCCTGGCGCAGATGGTGGCCGGCATGCAAGGACGTCTGGTGCCGATCTATGCGTGGTATCGCGCCTATGCGGCCTCAGGCACAGCGCCGTCGCGCGCGGCCAATGCGTTGCCGTCAGCGCCGTTCGCGCGCTCGATCTTGTTGTGCTGGGCGGTAGCGGTGCCGCTCCTCACCTGGGGTCTGGCGTTCGCCGATCGCATCGCGATTCGGGTCGGCGCCGCGTCGTTGCTCATCGGTCTCGCCGCCGGAGCGACCTACATCAGCTACATGCTACGGCGCGCCCGCGCGCCGACAGCTGACGAAGCCGCAGTCGATCCCGCAATGCGCGAACTATTTCGCACTACATAGTCGCCGCTTCTGAATTCCGGCCGCTTTCCGGCTGGTACACGTTGTGCTGGTGAGAGAGTCATGGCGATCTTCTTCCGTCGTTTCATGGGTGCGCTCGCGCTCGATGCCGCGGCATTCGAAGACATCGAGGCCGATCGTCACGGCGATCTGCAATCGGTGGCCGTGCTGTTGATGGCCTGCGCCGCCGGCGGCGTCGGCGCCATCGGTGTCGGCGCAACCGGCCTGACCAGCTTCGTCGTCGGTGCGTTGATGGTGCTCACCGCGTGGCTCCTGTGGGTGGGCATCATCAGCACCGTCGGCACCACGACCCTCGCCGAGCCGGATACACACAGCAACGTTCACGAATTGTTGCGCGTCCTCGGTTACGCCACGGCGCCCGGCATCTTTCTCGCCCTCGCTTCCATGCGCTCGGTTGCACCGCTGATGATCGCGATTGTCTGTATTTGGATCGTCGCCGCCGCCGTGCTGGGCGTTCGCCAGGCGCTCGACTATCGCTCCACCGCGCGTGCCGTCGCGGTGTGCGCGATTGCCCTGGCGGTGGCGGTCGGCGCAATGGCGGCGGTGGCGCTGTTGTTCTCTCAAAACGTCAGCTGAGGAGGCCGTCGTGCGCACCGTGTTCGTTGCCGTCATCGTTATCGTCGCCGCCATCGTTGCGGCGGTGATCGGCGGCAACGCCCGATGGCGGCGGCACACCGCGCAGATGGTCGATCGCTTGTCGGCGACGCATGCCGCGCGCGCGCATGAGCTGTCGATCGATCAGCTGCCGGCACCTGCAGCCCGTTACTTGCGCAAGGCGCTGTTGCATCCGCTGCGGCGCGTGCGTTCCGCCGTCGCTACTCAAGACGCGTCATTTTTCATCAATGGCGGTTGGCGGCCGCTGCTCGCAACGCAACACTTCACCACGGCTCCGCCCGGGTTCGTCTGGGATGCACGGATCGAGATGGCGCCGCTCGTTCCCGCGCAGGTGCGCGATGCCTATGTCTCCGGCCGCGCCTCGATGCAGGCGTCGATCTACGGGCTCTATTCGATCGTCGACGTTTCCGGAACACCGGAGCTGAACGCGGGTGCGCTGCAGCGGTTCCTCGGCGAAGCGGTCTGGTTTCCCTCCGCGCTGTTGCCGTCCCGTGAGATCGCCTGGGACGCCCGCGACGATCGATCGGCCACCGTGACGTTGACGGACGGCGCCACCCGCGTGTCGCTGGTGTTCGAGTTCGATGGCAAGGACGACGTCGTGCGCATCAGCGGCGATCGCTACAAGGAAACCAACGGTTCGTACGTGATGCAGCCCTGGGTCATCGAGTGTTCGAATCATCAGGACCGATCGGGCATGCGTATTCCGACGGTTTGCGAGGTCGCCTGGATCGGAGCGAAAGGCCCCGAACCCTATTGGCGCGGCCGCATCACGTCGATCGACTACAACTTCTGGCATTAACGGAGCTCCCATGTTCCCCGTCATCTCCAAATTGCATCCGCCCGAGCCGCCGCTCGAGCCCGCGACGTATGGCCACGTGGCAGCCGGATTCGAACGCGTGCAGCGCGCGTTCGCCGACAACTTCATTTACCGGGGAGAACTTGGCGGCGCTTGCTGCGCGTATTACCGCGGCGAGAAGGTTGTCGATCTGTGGGGTGGGGTCCGCAACCGCACCACCGGGGAGCCGTGGCAGGAAGACACGATGGTGATCGTCTACTCGGCCACCAAAGGTCTTGCCGCGATGACGCTCGCGATTGCGCATTCACGCGGGTGGATCGATTACGAACAGCCGGTGGCCTATTACTGGCCGGAGTTCGCGCAGCAGGGCAAGAGCGCGATCACTGTCAGGCAGTTGCTCGCGCACCAGGCCGGCCTGTTCGCGCTCGATGCGCCGATCACGCGCGAGCTCGTTGCCGATCTCGATCGGCTGGCCGATGTTCTCGCGCGCCAGGCACCGGCGTGGCCCCCCGGAGAGCGGCAGGCCTATCACGGCATCACGCTCGGGTTCTATCAAGGCGAGCTGATCCGTCGCATCGATCCGCGGCACCGCACGCTTGGACAGTTTTTTCACGATCACATTGCGGCGCCGCTGCGGCTCGACGCCTACATCCGCCTGCCGCACACGGTGCCCGACGTGCAGCTGGCGACGATTTCGCGTCCGGGATTGATGAAGATGCTGACCGGTTTCCCGCTGCGGTTCATGTGGGACGCCTATCAGCCGCACTCGAACATCCGCCGCGCCCTTGCCGGGTCGGACCTGCCGCATGACCGATTCCGCGTCTATGCGCGCGAGCTCGAGGTGCCGTCAGGCGGCGGCATCGCCAACGCGCGCTCGATTGCCCGCGCCTACAGCGCGTTTGCCACCGGTGACGAGCTGGGCCTCACGCGACAAACGCTGGAGCTGCTTGCGGCCCCGGCGGTGCCCTCGGCGCACGGCTTCTTCGATGAATGCATGCGGGGTGAGGCGAAATTCTCGCTTGGCTTCATGAAGCCAAGCGACAGCATCCCCTTCGGCAGTCCCTCGTCTTACGGTTCCCCGGGAGCAGGAGGCGCGAGGGGGTTTGCCGATCCCGAGTTGGGGATCGGGTATGGCTACGTTACGAGCCAGATGGGCACGACGCTCACCGGCGACCCGCGCGACGTGGCGATCAGGGATGCGCTGTATGCCGTCCTCCGTTGAGGGTGTGCCGTGCGCCTGTTGATCCTCGGGGCCTCCGGCCGCGTTGGCCGGCACGTGGTGGACGAAGCGTTGCGGCGTGGCCACACCGTCACCGCCCTCGTGCGAACGCCGGCCAAGCTGGGTGATGTCGCCGGGCGAATCACGATTATTCGCGGCGACGCGCTCGATCGCGGCAATGTGAATGCCGCCGTCCACGGCCAGGACGCGATCATCTACGCGCTTGGCGCCGGCAACGTTCGCCACACGACGCTGTTCTCGGCGTCAACGCGCATCCTGCTCGAGGCCATGAAGCTGGCGCGCGTTCGGCGGCTGCTGTGCGTCACCGGTGTAGGCGCGGGAGACAGCAAAGGCCACGGCGGTTTCTTCTATGACCGGATCCTGTTTCCGCTGTTCACGAAGGGAATTTATGCAGATAAGGATCGGCAGGAGGCGCTGATCCGCGACAGCGGCACCGACTGGACCATCGTCCGGCCCGCATCCTTCCGCGCCGGCGATCAAGCCGATCACCTGGTGATGGTAACGGCCATCGAACCGTCGACGGTACTACGCAGGATTTCGATCGGCGAGGTGGCCGACTTCGTTCTCGACGAGCTCGAGCGCCATCGGTTCGTCCACCAGTCCGTCTTCATCGGGCATCCGTGAGGGCGGCGGCGCTCCTCGGGCAGAACCCTGTTGTAGTCTAGATTCATGGCGTCACGCCGCTGGCTCATCGTGATCGCATTAATCGTGGGTGTGACGGCTGGCCTCGGTGCCTACACGTTTGTCTACGCGCGCGGCTACTCCTACGTCACCAACGATCCGCAAGCGTGCGCGAACTGCCACATCATGCGCGCGCACTACGATGCGTGGACGCGCGCCAGCCACCGCTCAGTTGCCGTCTGCAACGACTGCCACACGCCTGCGGGCCTGGTGCCCAAGTACGTCACCAAGGGCCTCAACGGTTTCTGGCACTCGTTCTACTTCACCACCGGACGCTTCCCCGATCCGATTCGCATCACCGAGCGCAATCATCAGATCACGGAGATGGCGTGCCGCAAATGCCACGCCGAGATCACCTCGACCATCGATCCTGCTCATTCCACGACGGCGTCCGCCGGCGGTCTGTCGTGCACCAAATGCCATAACGACGTCGGCCACATCGAATAACCATGGCAGATACTCCACGCAAGCGATTTGGCGTCCCCATTCTCGTCGCCCTACTTGCGGCGATTGCCGCCATCGGCGTCACCGCGCTGCTCGTCAACATCTTCCAGCGCCAGCAGGAAGCGCGCGATCCGTTCCATCGCGTCGTCGAGCTCACCGAGGACTCGACCGATCCCGAAGTGTGGGGACAGAATTTTCCGATTCAATACGACGGTTACAAACGCACCGTCGATCAAGTTCGCACGCGCTATGGCGGCAGCGAAGCTGTGCCGCGCACGCCGACCGACGCTGACCCGCGGTCGATCGTCGCGCAATCGCGCCTCGACGAAGATCCGCGGCTGCGCACCATGTGGGCCGGATATGCCTTCTCAAAGGACTTTCGCGAAGAGCGGGGGCACGCCTACATGCTCGACGATCAGACGTTTACCGAGCGCCAGTCGGTGGTGCAGCAGCCGGGGACCTGCATGCACTGCCATGCGTCGGTTTACGGTCCCTATCGCAAGCTTGGCGGCGGCGACTTAATCAAGGGCTTCGAAGCGATGAACCAGATGAAGTACCAGGAGGCACGCAAGCTGGTGACGCATCCGGTGGCGTGTATCGACTGCCACGATCCAAAGACGATGCAGCTTCGCGTCACGCGACCGGGTTTCCTCGAGGGTATTCAGAAGGTGAAGGCGGCGCAGGGCATCGCCAACTACGACGTCAACAAACAGGCGACGCGGCAGGAGATGCGCGCATTCGTGTGCGGGCAGTGCCACGTCGAGTACTACTTCAAGGGCCCGGAGAAGCGGCTCACCTATCCGTGGGACAAGGGCCTGAAGGCGGACGAGATTCTCGCCTACTACGAGGAGAATGGCTTCAAGGACTGGACGCATGCCGAATCCGGCGCGCCGACGTTGAAGGCGCAACATCCTGAATTCGAGATGTGGAACCAGGGGGTGCATGCGCGCTCGGGCGTGGCGTGTGCCGACTGCCATATGCCGTATCAGCGCGTCGGCGCGATGAAGATCACCGACCATCACGTGCAGAGCCCTCTGCTCAACGTCAACCGCGCCTGCCAGACCTGCCATCACTGGTCGGAGAACGAGCTCCGTAACCGGGTCGAAACCATCCAGGACCG
>DASVFC010000428.1:0-3860 GCA_036380235.1 Vicinamibacterales bacterium | reverse complement strand
CGCGGCTGCGTATGCGGTGATGCGGTTCATCCTCGTCGGCAGGTACCTGCGCGCAGCGGCGCGCAGCGGCGCGAGCGCGTTTGCACGCCACCACGCCATTGGCTTCGGCCTCGCCGCAACAGCCTGGCTGCTCTCGTCGATCGCGCCCACACCCTTGCGCTATGGCCTGTGGATCGTCGCGTTGGCAATCGATCTCGGCACCGGCGTGACCGCGTCGCGCCACACGCTCGCCGTTCCCCCACATGCCTCCCACCTTCCCGAGCGTTTCGGTCTGTTCACGCTGATCCTTTTTGGCGAAGCGATGGTGGCAATCATGAACGGCATCCAGCACCAGCCCGCGTGGTCGGTCGCGGCTGCGGGGACCGCCCTGTCCGGAATCGCGATCATGTGTGCCGTGTGGTGGATATATTTCGACGGCGTGGACGCTGCGGGCCACCGGCCCGTCAACTGTCAGGCTGATTCGCGGCGGCTCGGCATGTGGAGCGCCGCCCACGTTCCCCTTTACCTGGGCGTGGCGCTATTTGGAATGGCGAACGAACACGCTGTGCGCGAAGGCGGCTGGCAGAAGTTGCACGGCGAGGAGGCCGTGCTTGTCTGGTCCGGCTTGTTACTGATTTGCAGCGCCTTGGGTGTTCTGTACGCGGAGCGCCGCACCGCGTCCCGCGACAGGCTCAGCGCCTGACAGGTCAGCTCGATGGTGGGAACGCGCGCGCATCCACGAGGTGCGAGATGCCCAGGCGAGCCAGCTCAAACGCCGAAGCGCCGGCATGACCGCGCCGCAGGTTGGCCGAGCCAATCTCGAAGATGCGGCGCCACTGATCGAACAGCGCCGCATAGGCGCTGCGCAGCGACCTCTGTGGATCGTAAATATCTGTCGGCTCGGCGGTCACGCCATTCAATTCAACGACCCGTAAATCGTTGCCGGCCTTGAACTGCTCGACGTCGCCATAGCGAACGTCAAAGCGGCCGATGAAGAAACCCGGCACCGCCCGCGCGATGTCGTCGACGCGACGCTCCAACGCAGGCGTCCACAGTTGCCGGCCATCGAGAAACATCGTCCCCTGGCAATGGTTGCCGACTTCTGCAAGCTGGAACCGCTCGCCGCAGGTGAGGATGCGAGACAGCTGGCCGGCATGGCGGCGGCGAAATGTCTCCGCCTGGAGATAAAAACGCGGGTGGGCCTCGATCAGCTGCGACAACGTCGCACGGCCATCACCCTCGACGATGGGAAACACCTTGTGGGTGATCGAGATGATCCGCCCGTATTGCGCATCGGGATGGCGTGCGTAAAAGAGGCCGGCCTCGAATGGTCCGGGATCCCAAGCCTGCGCGACGACGCGATGGGGATACTGCAGGAGATAGAGACGTGCCTCGGCGTCGCTGGTGATCTTGCGCACTCCGGAGCCCCGTTGGCCCACATCGGGTTTGAGCACGATTGGATAGGTCCACGCCTCGCCTTCCATCGCGCGGCCGAAGCTCGACACGCGCTCGCGGAGCGGTCCGGGCTCAATCGTCCTCGAGGCCAGCGCCCATGGCGAGGGCAACAGCGATTGAATCTGATGCTTCGACTCGGCGACCAGGCCGCCGTTCTCCAGGCCCGGGTTGGCTGCGGTGATGGCGCGAAAGCCGCCGTGGCGAAACGCCTGCCACCCGATCCACGCGATCACCGGTGGGTAAACCGCCCATGTCGGCCAGAACTCCCAGCGTCGCCAGCGGGTCACCGCAGCGCTCCCATCGAGCCGACTGCGATCACGATTGCGGTGGTCCACGTCAACGCAGCCAGTGCCGCCACCAGTGCAAACGTCAGGAGCCGCACCTGCAGCAACCCTGCGGCAACATACACGAGCACCCTGGTTCCCGGCATGAATCGACTACCGAGGATCGCGGCCACCGCGCCGCCGTTGACGCGGGCCGCAATGCTGTTGACCTGTTGCGCCGTCCACCGGCGATCGACGAAACGCTGCGCCATGGTGGTGCGGCGCGCCAGCCGGCCAAGGCCAAAGAGCGCGAGGTCGCCAATCCAGATACCGGCGGCGACAGCGCCGATCGCAACTGCGGGCGACACTACCTGTGTCGCGACGAGTGCGCCGGCGGTCAAGGTGGCGGCGTCCTCAGAGACCAGGGTTGCCGCGGCGAGCATCACGCCCGCAAACATCATCACGCCACCGCCGCGTGTCGCAGGCAATCGAGGCGTGCGTCCGGTGCGGCAACGCCTGCCGGCCATCCATCGACGAGCGCCGCATAGCGCATTTCGACGCGGTCACGGCGAATGATCATTTCTGTCCGGCTGACCGTGCACGCGTCGGCGCGGGACATCAAGACGCTCAGGTGACGACGATCGGGCCATGCATGTTGATGGAGGCGATCTTGTGCCTGCCATGCAGTCTTCGAGGAACGCAGCAAGTTATCGAAGAGCTCCCGCCGCGGCCCCTCCACCAGTTCGTCGCCAAGGCTCGACGTCGACACGATCGCCGGCGGTTCGAGCGCGACGGATCCCTGCGGCCGCAACAATACCAGGCCATCGAAAGAGGCAGCGAGCACCTGAAACGGCAGACAATTCCAGTGTGCGGGTCCACTGGCGAAGCGATGTGCCACTTCGTCGAGATCACACGACGGGGCCAGGAATGGAATCACGGTGCCTCGCGAGATCAGGTTGCCGTAATCGCTGCCGGAATTGCCGGCGCGTGACACATTGAGAAGGGCGAACGCCAGGCCATGCGCGGTGAGCGCTGCCCACGTACCGCCGGCCTCCTGGTCCACCGGCCACACGGCCGGCACGCCATCCACTATTACCCGTTCCGGGGGCCGGGCCTGCATGCGCAGGCGCCGCTCGTCGCGATTGACGAGCACGCGCAGGGCCGTCCCATCAAGCGCGCGCACGGCGCTTACGGTGCACACGCGGCCCCCACGGACTCGAGCGGCGTGCCCGGCGCCACGCCGAAGCGCGCCGGCAAACGCCCCGGGCCGACGCCGGCGAGCACCGCAATCGTCGCGCAGTGATGAATCGTGTGCGCGATCACGAACGACACTTCGCGTTCGAACGTCGACAGCACTTCGAGGGCCGCGCTGGCGGCGTGCACCCTGGTGCGCACCACGACCGGCCGTGACAACACACCGGCCGGCAGCGCCGCGACGCGGCGGCGGGCCGACACGAGCAGCGACCACGCCAGCAACCGATCGCTCTCGACGCGGTTATTGCGTTCGCGCGCGTCGTAGTCAACCAGGCCCTGCTCGATGCCGCGCTCGAGGGCGCGCACGTGGTCCAGGCAATGCCGGACGTGGCCACCAACACTGCCCGAGACACCCGGGATCGCCGAATCGGCGAATTGCGCGTCGCTCAGCGAATCGATCGCCGCCGCCAGATCGTCGAGCACCGCGGCCAGCGCGCCGGTGGCCGTCGTCATGATGGTCGCGCGCGCATCCACGCGCGTAGCGTTGGTCCGACCAACGGCAGGGTGCCGGCGCACGCCACCAGCACTACCGTGGCACAAAAGAAAACGATCAGCGCGAGGGCGAACAAGAGGCCGCCATCTCCCATGATCTCGATGCCGAGCACCGCGAGGTGGCTGCCGATGGCGCCGGCCATCAACCCGACCGAGAGTAGCGCGCCCACTGCAACGGTCGACGGCAGCAGGATCAGCATCGACGCGACCAGCTCCACGATCCCCGAACCGATGCGGCCGTAAGGCTCGGCGCCCAGCGTCGTGAAGATGAAGACGGACTCGGGCGCGCCGGTGAACTTGAAAAACAGCGTCTGCAGCAGGATCGCAGCGACGACGAGGCGCATCAACCAGATTGCCGCGGCCAGCACCGCACCATTGCGATGGGCCGCAGTGTGTGTCACCGCGGTCATCGCTTCT
>DASVFC010000427.1:0-11014 GCA_036380235.1 Vicinamibacterales bacterium | reverse complement strand
CGAGGAATTCAGCCGCCGCGTCAAGGCTGCCGCGGCGGCGTGATCAGGACCCTCCGTCTCAGCACATTTCGTCGACGTCGGCGCGAGCGGGATCGGGCTCGACCACGAGCTGGTTGTCGACCATGATCACGCCCGGCGCCGCCGCGGCGGCCTGTGCGGCAGCGTTCCGCTGGGTCCAGCTCGTCACCGTTCCGCTGAGCCTGGCGACGCCGTCGTTGACGTGAACCTCAACCCGCGATGCTTCGACGTCGGCGATACGGTGCAGCGAGTTGACAATCCGCTTGCGCACATCTCGCTCGCCGGCGCGCGGCAGCACGGTGATGTGATTGATGACGTGGCGGACGCCGCGAATGCCGGCGGTGACGCGCTCGGCCAAGGTCTTCTGGTAAATCCAGGCGACGGTACCGGTTAGCGTTACGTGGCCGTGATGCACTGCCGCCTGCACGCCTTCGGGAATGGTGCCGTGCAGCTTCAGCGCGGTGACGGCGTCGGCGGCGATATCGGCATCCGTCCGGCCAACCTTGAGCCGCACTTCGATGTCGTTGGCGACGGCGCGCACGCCGTAGACGCGCTTGGCCGCGCGCTCGGCGGCCAGCTTTTCAGCGTAGGTGTTCGCAAAGCCGGTCAGCGTGACCGCCCCTTGCTTCGCCGTGACGCCGATCGCGCTGGCGTCGACGGTCGGATCCCAATCGAGCTGTTGCATCACCGACGTTCTGACGCGGGTGTCCCTGTCGGTGAGATGTGCGGTTGTCATGACACATCCTCCTCGGTGACCGCAGGCAATCGCCGTACCGCGGGAGATGCCGCGATCGGCTGGGGATTGGCGATCGATCGCGCGAAAACTCCCGCACCGCGACGCATTTTTCCCGTCGCGGCGCGCCGGTGCCTCCACCGATCGCCCGTGATCTGGGGCGGTCGTCGGGGCATGAAGATTGCCTCGGCACACCTCGTAGGCCGGCGGGAACGCGGCCGAGGAGGCAAAAAATGCGCGACAAGAAAGCCCTGGCTATGGCACCGGCGACGACGCCGTTTGGACTGCTGCGTCAGATGACTGCGGAGTTCGATCGCATGTTCGGCGATCGCTGGGCAGCGCTGCAGTTCGAGAACAAGGCAAGCTGGTTACCGAAGATTGACGTCTTCGAGAAGGAGAACCGCCTGATCACGAAGGTCGACCTGCCCGGCGTGAAGAAGGACGATGTGTCGGTTGAAGTGAGCGACGGCCAGTTAATGCTGTCCGGCGAGCGCAAAATCGAGACCGAGAAGCAGAACGACAACGTCTATCGCGCCGAATGCGAGTACGGCAGCTTCTATCGCGCCGTGCCGCTGCCGCAAGGCGTGAAGGCCGATGACGTTAAGGCAACCTTTACCGACGGCGTGCTCGAGATCAGCATGCCGCTTCCGGCGAAGAACAACGCCCTGAAGATTCCGATCCAGGAAGCCCCTGCGGCCAAGACCGCAGCGTAGCAGGGTGAGTCGACCGTCGTCATGAAGCTCTTCGCGCTGGCGCTCGACTACGACGGCACGATCGCGTTCGACGACACGGTCGACCCGCTGATTCGTGACGCGATTGCGGCCGCTCGTACGAGCGGCATTACGGTGCTGCTCGTCACCGGCCGCATCCTCGACGAACTCCGGCAGGTCGCGGGATCTCTGCATTTCGTGGACGCGGTGATCGCCGAGAACGGCGCGGTGCTGCATTTGCCTGCAAGCAACCACACCACTTTGCTTGGTGCCGCATTACCGGCGGCCTTCGTCACGGCGCTTCGCCAGCGCGGCATCAGTTTCCGCGCCGGGCACTCGCTGATCGACGCCGACGCGGACGACGCGCCGCAGCTGTTGCAGATCATCCGCAACCTCGAACTGCCGCTGGTGCTGGCCTTCAACAAAGGCCGCGTCATGACGACGGTGCAAGGCCTCAGCAAGGGGACGGGTCTCCACGCCGCGCTGGATACGATGCGGCTCTCGGCACGCAACACGCTTGCGATCGGCGACGCGGAAAACGATCACGAACTGTTGCGCCTCGCTGAAGTCGGTGTCGCCGTGCCGTGGGCCAGCGCGTCGTTGCGCGCCGTTGCCGACGCCGTCATGCCGGGTGATGGCGCGGCGGCGGTCGCGTCGTACGTGCGCGCGCTTGCGGCGAGCGGACAATTACCGGAGGCCCGGTTGCGTCGCAAGCTGCTGCTTGGCTACGCCGAGGACGGCGAGGAGTTATGGCTGACCGCGCGCGGCCGCAACGTTTTGATCGCCGGCGACACCCGGTCTGGGAAGTCATGGGTCGCCGGGTTGCTCGCCGAGCAGCTGATCCTCCACGGCTACAGCGTCTGTGTCCTCGATCCGGAAGGTGACTACCGCTCGCTCGAGGCGCTGCCGGGGGTGACCCTGCTCGGTGGTGATGAACCGCCGCCGACGCCGCGCCAGCTGGAGCGCGCATTGCGGTATCCAGATCGCAGCGCCGTCATCGACCTGTCACGATTGTCGCAGGACGACAAGATCTCCTACATCCGCGCCGCGCTGCCGGCGCTCAACGCGATGCGACGCCATCTCGGGCTGCCGCATCGCATCGTCGTCGACGAGGCGCATTACTTCCTGCATGAGCCGCACGGCGCGCCGCTGCTCGATCTCGAACGCAGCGGCTACACGGTGGTTACCTACTGCGCGTCGAAGCTGCCGCGCTCGTTGCTGGATGCTACTGAAGTGATCATCGTCACGTGCGAGTCGAACCCGGCGGAACTGGCGGCGTTGCGCCGCTGCGCCGGAAGCGCGGCAACGACCGAATGCGCAGAGTATGAGGCCCTGCGACACCTGCGGCCCGGACAGGCCGCCACCTTGCCCGGCACCAAGGAAAGCGGCGGCCATATTCGCCTGTTCAACGTCGCGAGCCGGTTGACGCCGCACGTGCGGCACCGTCAGAAGTATGTCGATGTGCCGGTCTCCGATGCCCGGGCGTTCGTGTTCGAAGGCGCCGGGCCGAAGCGGCGGGCGCGAACGCTGCGCGAGTTCGTCGCCCACGTCGAAGGCGCGCCATGGCAACAGCTCGATGGACACGTCCAGCGCGGCGATTTCTCCCGGTGGATCAAAGACGTCTTCGGCGATCACGCGCTGGCCGCCGACTTGCGGTTCATCGAAGCGCGGCACCGCAGCTCGCCGGGTGGCGAGACGATAGCGCAGCTTGCCGACGCCGTTCGTAGCCGCTACGAACTGCCCGAAGAGTCACTGTCCGCGGCCTCGTGAGAGAGGGGCGCATGGTTGAAAGAGCAATCGACGACACACCGCGAGCCGATACGAAGATCGCGCGCCTCGCGCACGCGCGCCGGTACACCGAGATCCTGTCGGTGCTGGTGAAGTATGGATTTTCAGATGCCGTTCGCGCGCTGCATTTGACGCCG
Organism: Vicinamibacterales bacterium; assembly: GCA_036380235.1. Lineage (GTDB taxonomy): Bacteria > Acidobacteriota > Vicinamibacteria > Vicinamibacterales > UBA2999 > 12-FULL-67-14b. The sequence goes on along the minus strand of DASVFC010000427.1, from coordinate 7,628 downwards.
TATTTACGGGCCGGCCGGCGCATCATGGCTGCCGCGGGCCGCCAAGTCGAGCCGGAAGCCACCCGCGCCCAACGCATCCGGCTCGCGCTCGAAGCGCTGGGGCCCACCTTTATCAAGTTCGGCCAGGCGTTGAGCACGCGGGCCGATCTGATTCCTGCCGATGTTCTCGCCGAACTCGAAAAATTACAGGACGCCGTTGCTCCACTGGGGCCACGCGAAGCCGAAGCAGTGATTGAAGAGGCGTTGGGGGCGCCAATTCTCGATCTGTTTGCCACCTTCGACACCGCGCCGCTCGCGGCTGCGTCGATCGCGCAGGTCCACCTCGCCGAGTTGCATTCAGGCGAACGCGTCGCGGTGAAGGTGCGCCGACCCGGTATCACTGAAGTGATCGAAGCCGATCTTGCGGTGCTGGCCGATCTCGCGAAGCTCGCCGAGCGCCACATTCCGGACGCGACGTTATACAGCCCGAGCGGCCTCGTCGAAGAGTTCCGCCGGACGATCCGGCGCGAGCTCGATCTCGCGCGTGAGGGCCGCATCATCGAACGGGTGGCGACGCAGTTCGCGGACGACAACACGGTCAGGTTTCCCGCCGTGTGCTGGGCGCTGACGCGCCCGACGGTGTTGACGCTCGAGTTCCTCGATGGCGTCAAGGTGTCCGCCGTCGCGCCGCCGCAATTCGATCCGCCGTTGATCGCGCAGCGCGGCGCCGATTTCGTGTTCAGGCAGATCCTCGTGCACGGCCTGTTCCACGCCGATCCGCATCCCGGTAACATCCTGGTGATGCCGGGAAACGTCGTTGCGTTCATCGACTTCGGCATCATCGGCCGCATCAACCGGCGGCTGCGCGAACAGCTGGCTCACGTGATCCTCGCGGTCGGCCGCCGCGACGCTGCTCAACTGGCCGCGCTCGTGCTGCAGGTCACGCAGCCGTTGCGGCCGGTCGACGTGCCGGCCCTCACCAGCGATCTCGAGGAGATGCTCGATTTGTACGCCGATGTGCCGCTCGGCGAATTGTCGCTGCGCGAGGTGTTGTCGTCCGTCACCTCGGCCATGGCACGGCACCGCCTGCAGCTGGCGCCAGACCTGGTGCTCTTGATCAAGGCGGTCAGCACCATTGAAAGCATCGGCCGCCAGCTCGATCCCGCGTTCAAGATCGTCGAGCAGGCGACGCCGCACGTCGAACGGTTGCTGCTGGAGAAACGGCGGCCGCGCGCCTTCGCGCGGCGGACCGCCGACAAGGGCCGCGACGTGCTGCGGGCGCTCGCCGGCATTCCCGAAGGCATGGCGGCGATCGTCAACCGGGTGCAACGGCACGGGCTGCAGGTGGAGTTCATCCATCGCAACCTCGACTACTTCATCCGTGAGATGGATCGATCGAGCAACCGTCTCAGCTTCGCGATCGTTATCGCCGCCATCGTGATTGGATCGTCGATCATGGTGCACGCCGCGGTCGGGCCGACGTTGTTCGGCTACCCGGCGCTGGGGCTGCTGGGGTTTCTGACCGCCGGGTGCCTCGGCGTCGGACTGGCACTCGGTATTCTGCGTTCAGGCCGGCTCTGATGCGTGGAAAGAGCGTCGGCGGGCCTGGTCGATGGCCGCCGCGGTGTCTTCCGGAGTGAATCCGAAACGCGCGGCCACGTCCAGCAGCGCGGCGCTTTCGATTCGATCCAGGCCATGCGCGAGCATGACGTCGGCGATCGCCGTCATCGCGACGGAACGCAGCGCCGGCGGCAGCCAATGGCTGGCCGCGGCCATCACGGCCGCGGCGCCGTAATCACCGACCGCGGTCTTCATGCGTTCGATGATCTCGCCGCGGCGGATACGCGACAGCCGCCGCAAACGTGGGATCTCGTGCAGCACGCCTTCTGCGCGTGCGGCTTCTTCCGGTGACGCGTGGTGGTTGGTCTCGATCGCCGCCACCAGGAGCGCAATCAGCGCCTCGTCGGCCGATAACTGCCGCAGTGCGGGTTCGTGGTGAGTCGCCATGTTACTCACGACGCGGCGCGCAGGCTGCGGCGGTGCCCCGAGGGTACGACCAGCACCGGACACTGCGCCTTGACAACGACGTCCTTCGAGGTCGAACCAAACACCGCGAGGTCGAGCGCGTTCCGGCCGTGCACGCCAATCACGATCAGGTCGGCGTCCTGCTCGTCGGCCATTTGCAGCAACTGGCGGGACGCGCTGCCCTCGAGCACCGCCATCTTGATGGTGCAGTAGTCGCCTGCATGCTCCGGCACGAGCGCTTGCAGCTTCGTCAGCTGCCGCGCTTCGGCCTCCGCGTGGTAGCGATCGACATCGAAGTCAGGTTCGATCGGTGAATGATCGAACTCGGGCGGCCGTTCGATCACATTGAGCAGTGTCAGCCGCGCGTCTGCTTCCTCGGCGATCGACAACGCGTATTCGAGGCCGGCCAGGGACGCCGCGGAAAAGTCGATGGCGCAGACCACGCGCTTGAAACCCACCGGCCTGGCTCGGCGCGATGCGGCGAGGTGGCTCGGCACCACCAGCACCGGGCGGCGCGAGCGGTGCAGCAACGCCTCGACCATCGACCCCAACAGCACCCGCGAGAAGCCGCAACGGCCGTGGCTGCCGGTCACGATCATGTCGGCGCCGGTCTCGTCGGCGCGCTTGAGGATCGCGCCGGCGCCATCGTTGGACTCAAGCAATGCGTGCTCCAACTTGACCTCCGCGCGCGAGCAGCGATCCATCGCATGCGCGAGGTGCTTCTCGGCCACCTGGCGGCTGGCCTCGCCGAGCGGACTGACGGCGGATGGCGGCAGCAACGGTAGGAGGTGGATGACCTCCACCGTCGCCCGATACCAGGCGGCAAGGCGGACGGCATAGTCGAGCGCCTGCTCCGAATACTCGGAGAAGTCGATCGGGCACAGGATGCGGTTGATGGCGATCATGATGCGTGGTCCCGCCGGCTGAAAGAGCAACGCGCGTGCCGGGTTGGGAATGCCGCAACGGGCTTCTTTGATCGGTTTTGCGGGGATTACGCGGGGAGGATTCCGCACCGAAGGGCAATTCTCCCGGGTGCCGCCGCAAATCCCGCTGGAATTCGCCCAATCAAGGAGGGTCTCGCTGGCACACGTGGTGCAGTCCTTGTCTGTAGAAACCGGAGTTGTCATCGTGAACGAAACCACAATCACCCTGAACTTTGATGACGCGCTTGGGCGACCGCAGCTGGCCAACGCGCGCCTCGTCAACGGCCACACCTGGCAAGTGATGTCGCGCGTCAGCGATCGCACGTTTTCGCGGGAATGCGGCAGCTGGCAAGGCGTCGAAAGAACGCTGTTCTGGCTGCGGCGGCACGGGCATGAACCCGAGCGCGCATCGGCCATACCGCATGCTGCGGCCGTCTTGGTCGCGCTGGCAATTCTGGCCGGCGCTAGTGCGGTCGCCGCCCAGCCCGTGATGGCCTCCGACGCCGAGCGCCAGTTCGTCGCCGCTACGCAGGAGTACGCCGGGATGCACCGGCGGCTCGAGCAGGCTATTGGGCCGATCGAGATCAATTCCGGCACAGCGCGCATCGAGCGGAATGTCATGGCGCTCGCCGCGGCCATCAAGGCCGAGCGGCCCGATGCGAGGGCCGGAGACTTCTTCACGCCGATGCTGGCCGGCGAGTTACGGGCACGCATCGTCACGGCGCTCTCGGTGCACGAGCTTGCGGCCGAAGATGTGCGTGAAGCGGAGGCGGTGGATGGTGTCGACGCAAGCCTAGTCACCCTCAGCGTGAACGGCGCGTTCCCGTGGGCCTACAGCACCGCGATGTTCCCCTGCATCCTTGATGCGCTGCCGCCCCTGCCCGTCGAGCTGCAATACCGGATTGTGGGCGACACGCTCGTGCTGATCGATGTGCATGCATCGCTGGTGGTCGACTTGCTGCCGTCGGCGTTGACGCCGATAAGGACTCGCTAGCCTCTAATTCGTCGATCCTCACTCGGCGGCGTCCGGAGTGGATCCGAGCCCGGGCCTGGCTCGGATTGTGTCAAGACGTTTCACCGCGGTCTTTGCGCACGCGGGAGTTCGCTGCGAACAAGTCCGCAGCCGCGAAAAATATCGCTCTCCTCGGCCAACCATCCCGCAAATTCGTTCGGGAATCACCATCGCAGCCGTGGCACGTGCGTTGCCTTTGATCGCTGTAACGGATCAACACCAAAGGATGCGAACCATGACACCCGACATCAAACGGATTCTCGTTCCATTGGACTTCAGCACGAACTCGACGCTGGCCCTGGACTACGCGTACGGCCTGGCGGAGAAGTTCGGTGCCGCCCTTCACCTGGTCCACGTGTGCGAAGTGCCGAGCATGATGACCGGGTCGATGGATTCATACGCGATCGCCTACACCGGCTGGAGTCAGCAGATGGGCGAGGAAGCCGAGCGCGAGCTCGAGAAGATTCGCGCCCGCTTGACCGGCGTCCCGGTGTCAACCGAGGTGCTGTTCGGCAACCCGTCTCGAGCCATCGTCACGTGTGCCGGCGTGAACGCCGCCGACATGATCGTGATGGGCACACACGGTCACGGAGCGATGATGCATCTGGTGATGGGCAACGTCGCCGAGCGTGTGGTTCGCACCGCCGAATGCCCGGTGCTGACGGTGCGCGAACGCAGGCTCGACGAGAAGGAAGCGAACAAGGGCGTCGCGGCAGCCGCAGCGTCCCTCATCCTCGCCGCCGCGTTGCTGTTCACGCCGTCGTTGACTGCCACGGCGTGGGCGCAAGAAGACGCCAGGACGCCGCAGCCGCAACTCAAGCAGACCGTCGCCGGCGGCGAGCTGTTTCGCACTTATTGCGCCACGTGTCACGGCACGGCCGCTCGCGGTGACGGCCCGCTCGCATCGTCGATGACACGCAAACCGGCGGATCTGACGGAGATTGCCAGGCGGAACGGCGGCGTCTTCCCGACGGAGCTGGTCTACCGCACCATCGACGGCAAGAACCCCGTGCGCGGTCACGGCGGGCCCGACATGCCGGTGTGGGGTGATGCATTCGCGCGCTCGCGTGATGGCGGCGACCCGGCGAAGGTGAAGCAGCTGATCCAGTCGCTCGTGGATTTCCTCGAATCGATCCAGTCTCGCGTCGTGCATTAACGGCGCGACGGTGCCGCTACCGCTCCTCCACCAACGGAGTGGCAGCGGCACCGCTCCACGCGTACCGCGCAATCACTTCCGCAAGGGCCAGCGCCAGCAGCGACGCACCGGCGACAATCGCCCATCCCGACGCCGGCAACGCGCTGATTCCGAGGATGTGACGGCCACTCGCCAGGCTCGCTGCGGCGAGTTGAATCACGATCCCGGCACCGATCGCGAAATGCACGTAGAGATTCGGCAGCGGATGCGTGTGGGTATGGCGGGCAGCATAGACGACGAGCAGCTGGCCCAGCGCCATGAAGTGAAACACCACCGTGCGCGTGACGTAGACATCCAAACCGAAGGCCGGCAGCGCCGCGAGCAAGAGCAGCGCAAGCGCCGCTTTCATCACGCCGACACCCACCACGAACTGCATCGATGGCGCATCGAGCAACGGCGAGGCGAGGGGCCGTGGCCGATGACGCATGACGTCGGGCGTCCGATCGAACGCCAGCGCCAAAGACGGCACGCCGTCGGTGATGAGGTTGATCCAGAGGATCTGCACGGCAGTGAGCGGTACCAGCAAAGCACCGTCGTCTCCGCGCAGCTGCAGCGCTGCCGCGCCGACAGCGGCGATTGCCACCAGCAGCACTTCGGAAAGGTTCGTCGAGAGCAGGAAGCGCAGGAACTTCTGGATGTTTTCGTAAATGCCACGGCCTTCTTCGATGGCGCGGACGATGGTGGCGAAGTTGTCGTCGAGGAGCACCAGGTCGGCGACTTCCCGGCTGACGTCGGAACCGCGCTGACCCATGGCCACGCCGACATCTGATTGCTTGAGCGCCGGCGCATCGTTGACGCCGTCGCCGGTGACCGCCACGACATGGCCTTGCGCCTGCAGGGCGCGGACAATCGCGAGTTTCTGCTCGGGGCGCACACGCGCGAATACGTTGACGTCGCGCAGTCGACCCGCCTCCGAGGGCCCGGCAGCGTCATCGAGTTCGGCGCCAGTGGCCACCTTGATTCCCGGAATGCCGATCTGGTGCGCCACTGCGAGGGCCGTGGCCGGATGATCGCCGGTAATCATCACCACACGAATGCCGGCGGCGCGGGCCTGCCGTACGGCGTCGGGGACCTCCGGCCGTGGCGGATCCCAGAACAGCACCAGCCCGAGCATCGTCAGCTTGTCTTCGGTGTCACCCGCACCGGCCGCGACGGCCAGCACGCGGAACCCTTCACGCCCGTAGGCATCAGCCTTTTCGCGCCATGAACGGCTCTCTGCGTCGGTGAGGCGGCAGCGACTGATGAGAACCTCAGGTGCCCCTTTCAGATAGCTGATCACCGCGTCGGCATCAGCCACGGTCGCGCGGGAAAATTTCAAGTGCGCATCGAACACCCGCTCCGACACAACGCGGTTGCCGGCGCGCAAGGCCGCAACGTTGAGGCCGCGACCGGCGGCGTATCGAAGTAGTCCGAGATCGAGCGGGTCGCCGACACCGGACTCGCCGTCGGCTTCGTTCGCCAGCACGATCGCGAGCAACACGCGCTCGGGATCGACGCTGTCGATCGAATGCACGTCCATCCGGTTCTGGGTCAGGGTTCCAGTCTTGTCGGTGGCAATCACGGTCACCGAGCCGAGTGCCTCGACGGCCGCGAGCCGGCGAACCACGGCGCGGAATCGCGCCATCCGCTCGACGCCGAGCGACAATGCGACGGTGAGGACTGCCGGCAGACCCTCTGGAACAGCGGCGACCGCGAGCGCCACCGCGAAGATGATGATCTGAGGCGCGTTGCTCGCTCCTTCCGCGATCAATCCAATCGTCGCCATCGCCGCGGCCAGCATCAGCACCCAACGCGCCAGTTGACGCGCGAGGATGTTGACGCGGCGTTCCAGCGGCGTCGGCTCGGGCGTGATTGCGCTCAGCAACGCCGCCAGCCGTCCCATTGTGCTGCGCGCACCCGTTTTCGTGACCTGCAAGACGGTGCTGCCGCGGACCAGTAAGGTGCCGCTCAAGCCCGCATCGCCTTGCTGCTTGTCCACTGGAACCGACTCTCCGGTCACGAGCGATTCGTCAATCATCACGCCGCTCGCGTCCGCGAACGTGCCGTCGGCGGGAATGCGATCGCCGGCGGTAATTAGAACGAGATCGCCGGAGACGATCTCGCTCGACGGGATGCGCACCGCACGACCGTCCCTGATCGCCCACGCATGCGGCGCCGCGAGCGAGCGCAACCGCGCCAGGGCTGCTTCCGAGCGATGTTCCTGGTACACGCCGAGCAACGCGTTGAAGAACAGGATGGCGCCGATGGCGATGGCCTCGATCGGCCAGCCGTGCATGCCGTCGTACACCCATACTCCGGCGTCGAAGAGCAGCGCAAACAGCAAGACGTAGATCAGCGGGCTGACGAACTGGCGTACTAGCCGGCTCGCGAGCGACGGCGGCACGGGCGCGGATAACGCGTTCGGGCCATCGCGCGCCAGGCGCGACGGCGCTTCAGCGGCGGACAGCCCGGCGAGATTAGAGCCGAAGGTCATCGAGGACAACCCGCCGGGCCG
>DASVFC010000426.1:0-4866 GCA_036380235.1 Vicinamibacterales bacterium | reverse complement strand
GTCAGGCTTTCTCCTTATCTCCTGTCAGGCTTTCTCCTTATCTCCTGTAATGCTTTCCTGATCTCCTGCGTGGCGCGCCGACGCATTCATGCCGGTCAGGCCAGCTAAGATGCAATGTAGATGATTCGAGCGCTTGCAACCGCCGTGCTGGTGCTGACCGCAGCGGCCGTGATCGATGCCCAGGCGCCCCCGCGCGACGCCGTGCTCAAAGCCGCGCGCGAGGTGATCGGCGCGGCACGCTACGCCACGCTGTCGAGCGTCGACGAGCTCGGTGGCTACCTTTACTCCCGCGTGGTGGATCCGTTCCCGCCGGAAGGCAACTTCACCATCTGGATCGGCACCAATGCTGAATCCCGCAAGGTGCAGCAGCTCACCAGGAACCCACGGGTGGTGCTCTTGTATTTCGACGCACCGCGACAGCACTACGTATCGATCATGGGCTCGGCGACGGTTGTGCGCGATCCGAAGGAGAAGGCCCGCCGGTTCAAGCCCGAATGGAAGGCGTTCTACAAGAACGGCAGCGAGGGCGACGACTACGTGCTGCTTCGCGTCTCGCCGTCGCAACTCGAGATCGTCGCGGAGTCGCTCGGGATGAAGAACGATCCCGCGACGTGGCGGCCGGTCTCGGTCTACCTGCCGTGATTTAGAATTCGCAGTCGTGCAAGAGTTGCGCATGGCGCGGTGGTACCTGATCAGTTCGTCGATCGCCACCGTGCTGCTCGTCTCCGCCGGGGTCTACGCCACCCTCTGGGCGCCGGCATTCTGGCATCGGCCTGCCGGCGCCTTGCTCGCGCTGTTCGGGCTTGCCGCGTTCGTGGACACGTTGCGATCGCGCATCACGTTGGACGAAGAAGAAATTCGCATCACCAGCCTGGCCCGCACCCGCAGCTACCCGCGGTCCGACTTCGAGTCAGCGAAAGTCGACGCCGGCACCGTCGCGTTGAAACGCAAGGCGGGTGGCTGGGTGGTGTTGCCGACGACCGGCCACAACGCGCTCAGCGTGCGCAACACCGTGCAGGCGTGGATTGATCGTGGCCAGGGGCGGGCGTGACCACGCTGCCTCCGTGTTACACCTCGCATTTGTTCCGGCCGCTCGCGGCGGAACTGGTTCAGCTGTTGCGATCGCTGTCCGCCGACGACTGGCAGCGTCCGACCGTGGCGCCGCAATGGCAGGTGCGCGACGTCGGCGCCCACCTCCTTGACGTCACGCTCCGCCGCATCGCGGTGAACCGCGACCGCCACCTCGCGCCAGTCGGCAGGCCGCCGTCGAACGAACGCGAGCTGACCGCATTCATCAATGCATTGAACGCCGGCGGCGTGTCGTTCGCCGCCCGTTTGAGCCCGCGGCTGATCACCGATTTGATCGAGGTCACCACAAGCTGGCTCGCCGACGTCATCGAGGCGATGCCGCCGCACGATGCGGCCGTCTTCGCGGTCAGCTGGGCCGGCCAGTCGGCATCGCACAACTGGATGGACACCGGCCGCGAATACACCGAGCACTGGCACCACCAGATGCAGATCCGTGAGGCGACGTCGCGGCCGCGCCTGTTGCTCGAGCCGCGATGGATGGAGCCGCTGCTCGACATCTCGGTGCGCGCGTTGCCGCACGCCTACCGTGACGTCGCCGCTGCGGCCGGTGCCGCGATCACGCTGATCGTCGACGGACCGACGTCAGGCACGTGGACGCTGACGCGCGACGAGGTCGAATGGCGGATCAGCGCCGGAGAGAGTGACGCAGCCAAGGCAGTGGTTCGTGTTGCGGCAGACACCGTGTGGCGCATCCTCTATAACGCGCCATTCGATCACGGGCAGGTGCGCATCGAGGGAGACGCAGCGCTTGCTGCGCCTCTCCTCGCTACGCGATCGGTGATCGTCTAGTTACTTCCGCTTGTCGAACTTCAATTCGGCCATCTTGGCCACCATGTCGGGACCCGCCGACGCCGGCTTCACGGCGTTGTCGATGTGGAGGATCTTGCCGTCGGGCCCGATGTAGAACGTCCAGCGCCGGGCCAGTCCTGATGGACCGAGCACGCCGTACTTGGTGGCAATGTCCTTGGTCACGTCGCTGAGGATCGGGTAGTCCGCCTCGTGCATCTGCGCGAACTTGGTGTTGTCCTCGATGTTGTCGACGCTCACCATGTAATAGGCGACGTTGTACTGCCGAATCAGATCGCCGCTCTCACGGAGCGACTTGCATTCGGCCGTTCAACCGCCGGTAAAGGCCTTCGGAAACCACGCCAGCACCACCGCCCGCTTGCCTTTGTGTTCGGCCAGGGTGTGGGTCTTACCGTCCGATCCAGGCAACGAAAACGCCGGCGCCAGGTCTCCCGCTTTCAATTCAACGGCGGGAGCTTGCGCCATGACGCTGCTCGTCACCAGGCTGAAAGCCGCTCCCACAGCGACTTTGAGCCACGACTTCATACGCATGAGCTGATCCTCCACAGGCGAATGGTATCGCAGTTGCAAGGCTAGAATCGAACTGTGGTGCGGAGGATCCGGCGGTCGCTGATCATTCTGGCCGCCGTGGTCGTTGGGCTGACTCTGGCGTCGATCCTCGCCGTGCACACTCCCTGGGCCCGCGGCCGCGCGCTCGCGTTTGCCAGCGACTTCGTCACCCGCTACAACCTGGTACTCGACGCGCGCAGCCTTGGTTATAACGCGCTGACGCGCCGCATCACGCTCACCGACGTTCGCCTCGCGGCGAAGGGCCATGAGCAGCGCCCCTTCCTGATCGCCGGCCGCATCGAGGTCCAGTTGCCGTGGTCGGTCTTCCGCCGCCGCTTCGCGATCAGCCACCTCGAGATCAGCAACGGCATCGTCGACATCCATCGTGACAAGAACAACGTCGTCAACCTGCCACCGGGATCGGACCGCCCGACGCCGGAACAGCCGCGCCGTCTCGACATCCGCGGCCTCACGCTCAATGGCCTCGACGTGCAATACACGGACGAGGCCCGCAACTGGGGCCTCGAGGTACCGCGCATCGAGGCGGCGTTGGTCGACGGGCCGCTCGGCGCCCAGGGCCGGTTCGGCGTGCGCGGCGAGCTCTCGTTCCGCCTTCGCGATCGCGTGATGACCATGTCGCCGTTCGAGACGGCGATGACGTTCGACGGATCGAACGTGATGATCGAATCCGCGCACCTGTCGTCCACCGAGATCGATGCTTTCGTCGCCGGACCGATTCGCCGCGTGCTCGATTCGCCGTCGCTCGATCTGACGCTCAAGGGCAGCGTCGATCTCCAGCGGTCGTTGCGGTGGGTCCCGCCGCCGCCGGTGCCGGTGTCCGGAACGGTGACGATCGAAGGCGCCATCAAGGGGCCGGCGCGCGACTTTGCCACCGATCTCAAGGTGTCCAGCACCGCGCTCGCCGTGGGTCGTGAGCGCGACCTCGATCTCACGGGGCCGATCCGAGTTACGTTTGCCGCGTTCTCCGGACAGGACCTGGTGATCACGCCGGAATCCGGGGGACGGATCCGCGCCAGGTTCGATGTGCCGTGGGGACGCGGATCGATCAGCACCGCGGCCGCGGAATGGAGCGGCCTCGATGCCCAGGCGGCCCTGCGTCTCGCTAACGTCGACCCACAGAACATCGGCGCCGCGTTCGAAGGCTCGGGAAAGTTCACGTTCAGCGAGCCACGCCGCTTCGAGATCGTCAATCGTTCGGCCGGCCGCTCGGGCCCCGGCGTGGTGCCGATGACCGGCACCATCAACGCCACCATCATCGGCGACGATTACTCGTACGGCCACGATCACGCGTTTCCTGGATTTACGTTCGAAGGCCAGATGCGCGGCCGCATCAATCGCGGCGCCGCGACGCAAAGCTCGATGAGCGGTCCCGCGCACGCGCGCATCAGCGACGTCGCGACCGCGGTGACCAGCATTGAAACGCTGGGCTTCCCGGTGGCGGCCATCATGAAAGACGTTCGCGGCGGGCTCGATGCGCCGATGACGCTCGGCGGCTCCTATCGCTATCCCGAAATCGAAACCCGGATTGCGGGTGAGGCCGTCGTGCTGCCGCTGCTCGGAGCAGTCCAGGCAACGGCCAACGTCGTGGCCGACACCACGGCCGCAACGATCACGGCGATCGACATTCGCCGCGGCACCTCGGCGATCACCGGCGACGTCCGCGCCGACATCACCAACCGGGCCTGGAGCGGCACCCTGCACGTCGAAGCGGCCAACGTGGAGGAGCTGCAGGCGGAAATGCCAGCCGAGTGGCGGGTGGCCGGTCCAATCACCGCCGATGCGACGCTTGGCGGCACGTTCGACGCGTTTCAGCTCGACACCGTCATCAACGGCCGCAAGCTGACGTGGGCGGGCCAGCCTATCGATCGCGTCGCTGCCAAAGCGGTGGTCACGGGCGAGGCCATCGACGTGGCGTCCCTGCAGCTGCATCAGGGCGCGGGATATCTCGACGGACGTCTTCGTTACGAATGGGAGACGGGCGCCTACGCCGCGAACCTCAAGGGCGATCGATTGTCGTGGCGGGGCTCGTTGCTGTCCCCGGACGATACCCAGGCACTGTTCTCGCTCCAGTTTGACGGGGCGGGCACCACGGCCAGCCCGAAGGGCAAGGCCAGCATCGACTTCGTGCTTACCGGCGGCGATGCCGGAACATTGATCGGCGCCGGGGACGCCACCGCCGAGCTCGATGGCGACACGGCCCACGTGGTGGCGCACCTGCCGGAGATCGGCGCCTTGATCAACGCCGATATTGCAACCGCGTCGCCCTACGACTACAAGGCGGCGGCGCAACTCGATCGCTTTGAATTGCAGAAGCTCTCGCCGTTCATCGGCGCCATCGACACGGAAATCATCGGCTTCGCCACCGGCACCGTCACCGCATCGGGCCGCCTCGCCGACGAC
>DASVFC010000425.1:0-6290 GCA_036380235.1 Vicinamibacterales bacterium | reverse complement strand
TGCCGACGCTGTTCGGGAGCAGGTGTTCGGCTCGCGGGTTGCGAAAGGCCTCCCCTTCCGTACTCGCGCTCTTCAACTCCATGTGATCGTAGCGGGCGCCAATCTCGATTGCACCGAACCAGTGATCGGGATTGATGTCGCTGTCCTTGTCTTCGCCGGTCACCAGCCAGGTGGCGCTGGAGTACCACGCGGTGGCGATGAAGTCGGACAGATCTTCGTTGCGATTGCTCTGGCCCAGCCGGTCTTCTCGTGATTGCATCCATTCAGCCCTGAACCCGGTCGGCCCTGGCGACCAGTCGAACTGCAGCCCGAGACGCTGCCGCGTTCCGTTCACATAAACTTGCTCGAAGAAGTCGTAGCCCCAGTGGTCTTCGCCCTGCAGGCTGTTCAATCCCTCGGGCACTTTCGAGCGCGTGTAGGCGATGCCAACTTCGGCTCCCTTCAACCGATCGGGCACGGGCAGACCACGAAAGATCTCGCCGACGACGCGTGCCGCAAATGACGGGCCGATGTCCTGGACGTCTTCGCCTTCGAGCACGAACTGCTCCTCTTCCTGTTCCCCGTTGTCGCCGTCGTCGTCGAACAGGCCGGCTTCGTAGACCAGCGAACCGCCAAACAGCTCACCGTAGGCCATGGCGCCGCGGTCGCGGCCCGGCGCAATCTTCACCGAGCCCAGCGTGCGATAGCCGAAATCAAGATCGCTGACGCTGGTGGTTTGCTCGAGGCCAAAAGGCATCTTGAAGCGACCGCCGATCACACTGAACGCGTCAAAAGTTCGCCAGTCCAGATAGACGTCTTTCCACTCGCCCCACCCCCACTCGGGCTCGATCGCGCCGGCTTCGAGCACCTCATCGATCTCGCGCTCGATCTCCCATTCGAAGTGACGCGTCAGCTCGCCGCTGATCCCGACGCGCAGCGTGCGCACGTCGAATGCATCTTCGTCGCGTTCCGGATCGAACCAGCGACCGTCGAGCAGCACACGGCCGCGCAGATCGATGTTGACGTCCTCGCCGAACACGATGGACGGCCGATCGTCCCAGACCAGCCCACGGCGTTGCTGCGCCGCTGCCGGCAGCGCAACCACCAGCGCAATCAGAGCACAGAGAACAAGTCGTTTCATTCGGTTCGGTCTCCGGGCAAACGGCCCGCGGCATCGCCCGCCTTCACACGCAACTGTTGATACGACATATTCAGCTGTTTGACCAGCCCCGGATCGTGAATCACGATCGACACCTCGCGGCGGAAGTCGAGGCTCAGCGTCGAGAGCGCTGTGCTGCCCAGAACTGCACGCCTTTCGTCGATGATCATCATCTTGCCGTGCGGCTCAAAGCCGCGCCTGGGGTGCTTGCCGAGCACCGACACGGCGACGCCTTCATCGCGCCGCTCGCGCAGCAGGGCGACGATGTCGGGGTCCGACAGCTTGTGATCGAGGATGGCGATGCTGCTTGTGGCGCCGGCGATCAGCGCCCGAATATCCGACCGCGAACGCTCGGGGCCGACGATCAGCCGGCGGCTGATCGGCCGGCGCGACGGCAACGGCTTGCCGGCCGAATCAGCGCGAAACAGCGTCTGCAACCCTTTCACCACCGATGGATCGCTGGTCAGTAGCATCGCGTCCCACGTGCGGGTGAAGCACTTGCGCGTCGGGTTGAGGGTGGTGATGATCGCGGTGCTGCCGTCGGCGACGAGGTACTTCGCGTGGTACTTCACCACCGGGTCCGCATAACGCGTGACCACGGCGCCCATCTCTTCGAGCGCCGCCCACAACTTCTTCAGGCGCTTCTTGCCGCCCTTGGCGCGCTTGGTAAGAATTGCTTCCACTTGGCAGCCGCGTTCGAGCGCCGCAGCCAGGGCGTCAAGGATTGAAAAGTCGTCGCAGCGAAACAGCGACAGGATCAACCGCCGGCGCGCGGCACCGATCGCGTCGAGCAGCGCGGCTTTTCTTTCCGCCGGTTCGAGAACCAGCCGATCTGTTGCCTTTCGTCTACCCGCGCTTCGGCGGCGACCAGGAGACATTCTTGATGCCCTTCTTGCCGTCGCCCATCAGCTGCGCACTTAGATCCTCGAGCGAATCGGTGGGCTTGAGCGTTGTGAGGTACTTGGCGGTGGCCTCGTCGCCCTGTGACACTTCGCGAGGCTCGAACAGAATGCCGTTGACGGCAAACACATGATGCACGTGCGCCATCGGGAAGTCGCGCTCCTGCGCGACGATCTCGACCAGCATCGTCCGCGGCCGCTCGGAGCTGAACATGTTGAGCAGCGGAATCATCGCGCACAGGAACAAGGTGCCGAGGCCGGCGACGGCGAACGCACCGAGGCCCGCGGCCATGCCGAGGCCCATCAGCAGGAACAGGATGGTGATGTCGCGCGCGTCCTCGACCGGCGTGCGAAAGCGGATGATGCTGGCGGCGCCGGCGATGCCGAACGCGCGCGCCAGGTTGTTACCGATGATGATCATCATCATCGCCCCTGAAATGCAGAGGAGCACCTGGGCCTGGTCCATCGCCGGATTGGCCTGCCGTTCCGCCGCAGCACGATATTGGCGATGCACTATGGTGACGAGCATGCCGATCACCGCAGCCGCGATCAGCTTCGCCAGTTCGAACAGGGGATGCGCGAACGGCGCGGCCGCGGCCGGCGCCGCACCGGATTGATCGCGAGGGATGATCGTGTTCCCTGCGGGCGTGCCGCTGAGGCCGAGATCCGGATACGTCATGCCGACGCCGACGAGTGCCAGCCCGGCCAACGCCACCGCAACGCCGGTCCAGACTCGATCCCATGGAACGGTACGTGCTTTTGCCTCGACCAGCGAATCGACGACGTCGAGCACGCGCGTCAACAACGACAACTCGAGCAGCTCACGAACCCGCGGGTTCGGCGATACCACGGTGAAACGGCGGTTCAGGCGCTGTGCCGACGTGTGGCCGCGTACCAAGGCGCGAATGCCAGCGCTGTCGGCGGTCGGCACACCTCGCAGGTCCACCACGACGTGTTCGTAACCCTGCTTGAAGGTGTCCTGGATGCCGCGCTCGAGCTCCTCGGCAGGCCCGCCGCTCACGAGAGGTTCCTGCGGGGACAGGACCATCCGATCGATCTTGCGCGGCTTGGCAGCAGTGGTCATGCGTGTAACGTTGGCGAAACGGTACCACGTATGGTAAAGCTGGGCAAAGGCCCGGATGCAGTACCTGTTGCTCCTCACACTGATCGTTGCAACAGCGTGCTCGTCCCCGTCGGGCCCGACCGGTGGCGGCACGGGTAGCGGCGGCACGGGTGGCGGCGGCGGCAGCGCCGGTCAAACGGTAACGGTGATTGCCGCCGGAGACATCGGAATGTGCGGCCGGCCGGCGGTGGCGCAAGTCGGCGATCTCGTTGCGACGCTGCCAGGTGAGCTCCTTCTTCTCGGCGACATCGCGTATTTCCAGGGTACCGCGGAACAATTTCGCGACTGCTTCGACCCATCGTGGGGGCGGTTCCGAGCGCGGTGGCATCCCGTGCCCGGCAACCACGAATACGAGTCGCCGAACGCGGCGCCGTATTTCACCTACTTCGGCAGCGCCGCAGGGCCCGCCGGACTGGGGTACTACGCCCTGACCGCCGGCGATTGGTTGATTCTGATGTTGAATTCCAACGTCCCGGCCACCGCCGGCTCACCGCAGTACGAGTTCGCGCGGGGGCAACTCACGGCACAACGCACCCCGTGCACCATGGCCGTCTGGCATCACCCGCGATTTTCCTCGGGGCCCAGCGGAAACTCGGCTGCGATGCGCGATATGTGGGCGTTGCTCGAATCATCTCGAGCGGAAGTCGTCGTCAGCGGGCACGATCATCTTTACGAGCGCTTTGCGCGCCAGCGCGCCGACGGCACCGCGGATCCAGCCGACGGTATCAGGCAGTTCGTGGTCGGGACCGGCGGTGCCGATCTCTACAACTTCGTCCGTATCGCGCCGAACTCTGAAGAGCGAATCATGCGCTACGGCGTGGCACGCTTCACGCTGCGTCCTGCCCAGGTGGAGTGGGAGTTCATCGGCCTCGACAACACGGTTGCCGACCGCGGCCTCGACACGTGTCGATAAGGGTTACGATTAGCGGATGATCCGAGTCATTTCCGTTTTGACGATCGTCACAGTGCTCGCCGTCTCCCTCTCGGCACAACAACCACCGGCTTTCAAACCAATTCCAGCCCCGGAAGATGTCGCCAAGCCGCCTGCAGATGCCGCAACCACCACGTCCGGGCTGGCGTCGAAGGTGTTGCAGCCAGGCAAGGGCAATGCAAAGCCGGCGGCGACCGACCTCGTGACCGTGCATTACACGGGGTGGACGACAGACGGCAAGATGTTCGACAGTTCGCACGCGCGCAATGCGCCAAGCACCTTTCCACTCGATCGTGTGATCAAGGGGTGGGGTGAGGGCGTCCAGCTGATGACCGTCGGCGAGAAGCGCCGCTTCTGGATCCCGCAGACGCTCGCCTATAACGGACAGCCCGGTCGCCCGGCTGGAATGCTGGTATTCGATGTCGAGTTGATCGACATGAGCCCCTCGCCGCGCGTCGCTCCACCGGACGTGGCGGCGCCGCCCAGCGACGCTAAGCGCACGGCATCGGGCCTGGCCTACAAGTCATTGCGCGCCGGCAAGGGCGGTCAGCATCCAGACAAGAGCAATACCGTGACAGTGCATTACACCGGCTGGACCACCGACGGGAAGATGTTCGATAGCTCCGTGGAGCGCGGACAACCCTCGTCTTTTGGTCTCGGCGATGTGATCGAAGGTTGGACCGAAGGCGTGCAGCTTATGACCGTCGGCGAGAAGATGCGGTTCTGGATCCCCGAGCGGCTTGCATATAAGGGTGAGCGCCCGCCGCGCGGCATGCTCGTGTTCGACGTAGAACTGCTCGCAATCAAGTAAGTTGAGCGGCGCGGATTGTTCAATATCACGAAGCGATTTCAGAATATGAACACATAGCACGTAAGTGGCTCAAATAAAGCTACTTACGTGCGTGAATTCACTCTATTACTCCTCTAGTTTGATCTAAAACAGAACAATCGACACTATTGTCATGCCGAGCCGAGCGCTAATGGTGGAGCGCTGCGGTTCAAAAAGCCCCTATTTTTAGAAGTGGACATGACTTTATATGTCAATAATTGACTCTCAGGTTCAGGTGGAGCGGATATTGCTCTAGAAGGGGTCAACATGACCCGTTTCTCTTGTAACGTCTCGTTCCCTCCTTCGATTCGCAAGAAGACCGTGTGGGGGGACGCAATCGTTTTGATGTTCCTTGTCGGCGCCCTGTCTGCGTTCCCAGCTGCCGTCGACGCCCAACCCCGCGGGTCAAAGTCTTCGAATGCCACGGCGGCCAACCAGCACGCGAAGCTTGACCGTGCCCTGAATGCCCTGGCCGACGGTAATGGTGAAACCGACGTCATCGTTGAGTTCTTCGAGGACACCGATACGGTTTCGCGCATTCGCATCAACGGCGGCGTTGCCGGACGCAAACTCGGCGTCATCAGGGCTCGCGCCGGCCGTATGCCGAATGCGATGTTGCGCCGGCTCGCCGACGATCCCAAGGTCAAGCGCGTGCATCTCGACCGCGAAGCGACTGGCGACCTGGCCCGCACCACGGCCACCATAGGCGCCCTCTCGGCGCGACTGAGCTTCGGTTACACCGGCGCTGGCATCGGCGTAGCGGTGATCGATTCAGGCATTACCGCGTGGCACGACGACTTCGGTGCCAGCGCGTCCAACAAGACCGGCCAGCGTGTAACCGCGTTCGTCGACTTCGTCAACGGCCGCACCCAGAAGTACGACGACTGGGGTCATGGCACGCACGTAGCCGGCATCATCGCCGGCAATGGCTACGACTCGTATGGCGAGCGCGCCGGCGTCGCGCCACGCGCCAACATCATCGCGCTGAAGGCGCTCGATGCCGAAGGCAAAGGCAAAATCAGCGGCATCATCGCGGCGCTCGACTGGGCGATCAACAACCGCGCGCAGTACAACATCCGCGTCATCAACATGTCGCTCGGCGCGGGCGTGTTCGAGAGCTATCACACCGACCCGCTGACGGTCGCCGCCAGGCACGCGGTTGACGCGGGCATCGTCGTCGTTGCCGCTGCCGGCAACTTGGGCAAGGCGCTGAATGGTTTGCCGCAATATGGCGCTATCTCTGCTCCCGGCAACGCGCCGTGGGTGCTGACGGTTGGCGCGTCGAGCACGGAGGGAACGACCGATCGTCGCGACGACACGATCGCGCTCTATAGCTCGCGCGGTCCGACGATGATTGACTTCGGCGCGAA
>DASVFC010000424.1:0-2963 GCA_036380235.1 Vicinamibacterales bacterium | reverse complement strand
GTCATGCCGACGGTGAGCGCGACGAACAGAAGCAGCATCGCCAGCTTCCGCATCGTGGAGCGGATCACAATCAACCCATCTTAGTGCGCCACAGCTGCGGATCCGTGACTCCTTCACTGACGATTACGAGGATGCGTGAATGCTCGGTTATCCCGAGCGCATCTCTGGCGCTACTGAGCGACGGCTCCTTGCACAACGCCAGCACACCGCCGAGCGCGGCCGAACCGGATGCGCCGGCTTCGATTACCGGATCACCGCTCTGCGGCTTTCCAAATGCGCGCATCGCCGCATCCGACCACACGTCGTCGATCGCCATGAAGGCGTCGACGATGGGCAGGAGCGCCATGAATGCAGGAGGCGACACCTCGCGGTTGCGCAAACCCGCCATTGTCGTGTTCAGCGGACCGGTAACGGCGACCGGCTGACGCGCACGCGCCGACGCCTGCAGACACGCCGCCGACGTCGGCTCAACGGAAATCACGCGGGGCGGGTTGTCCGGACGGTGAAATGCGCACCAGCTTGCCATCGCGCAAAGTAGACCGCCGACGCCACCTTGCACGAAGACCGCATCGAACTCCGGCTCCCGGTTCCCGGCACCCGACTCCCGGACTTCGTCCAGCATGTGCGTGTAACCAAGCATGATCAGCCGCGGAATGCGCTCGTAGCCGGGCCACGCCGTGTCCGAGATGATCGTCCAGCCATGGCGGTTCGCGTCCGCCTCCATGATGCGAACGGCATCGTCGTAGGAGCCATCAACCTTGATCACCTGCGCGCCTTCGCCGGCGATGGCCTCGACGCGCGATGTCGCCACGTCGTGGGCCATGTAGACCCGGCAGCCGCAGCCGGCATCTCGCGCCGCGCGGGCCACGGCGCGGCCGTGATTTCCTTCGCTCGCGCACACGAGCATGGCGCCGGGCCGCACATCACCGTCCTGGATGAGCGTTTCGACGGCGAAACGAGCGCCGAGCAGTTTGAAGGCGTTCAACCCGAACCGGGCGGACTCGTCCTTGGCCAGGAGTGTGCCGATATGTAATTCGCGCGCCAGTGCGGAAAGTCTGCGCACCGGCGTGGGGGCAAGCTCGGGGTGTCGGGCAAAGAATGCACGCATCTGCGCATATTCGTCCGCGGTGAACAGGCCGGTCGAGCGCGGGGATGACGGTCGCAGAAACGCTGTGGCAGTAGAAATAGTGCAATTGATTATAAGGTCCCTTCGAGGGGGGACTCGATCAGGACACGCCTTTCGTCTTGCTCAGGACAGGCTATGCATCAGTCAATGCGCTGGTTAATTGCTTCACTGGTCGTGGTTGCGGGTTGTGCGCAGTCAGGGCCTCAGTTCGACTTGATCGTCCGCGGCGGCGAAGTGATCGACGGCAATCAGCGGCCGCCGCGGCGCGCCGATGTCGGCATTGTCGGCGACCGCATCACTGCCGTCGGCGATCTCGCGTCGGCGCAAGCGGGCAAGGTGATCGACGCGACCGGTCTCGCCGTGGCGCCCGGTTTCATCGATGTGCAAGGGCAGTCAGGCACGACGCTGCTGGCCGACGGCAACGCGGAGAGCCACATCCGACAGGGCATCACGAGCGAAATCATCGGCGAGGGCGGCTCGCCGGCGTTCTGGACACCTGAAACCGCCGACTCCGAGGCGTTGGCGCCATTCGGGATCAAGGTGGATTGGACGGGATTCAGCGGCTATTTCGATCGGTTGCGTCAATCAGGGACGACAGTGAACGTTGGCACGCTGGTGCCTGCCACGCAAGTGCGCCGCAACATCATCGGCCTCGATAATCGCCCGCCAACGGCGGAAGAGTTATCGCGGATGGAAGCGATGGTGGACCAGGCAATGCGCGATGGCGCGTTCGGATTATCGAGCGCGCTGATTTACGTTCCGGGCTCCTTTGCGACGACCGAGGAGCTCGTGGCGCTGGCCAAGGCCGCCGCGAAGCACAAAGGCATTTACATCACGCACATTCGCGGTGAGAGTTTCAACCTGTTCAACGCGCTGGACGAGGCCATCCTGATCGGCAGGGAAGCGGGACTGCCGGTGGTCATCTTCCATTTGAAAGTCGGCGCGAAAGCCAACTGGGGCCGCATGGCCGAGGCCGTCGACAAGATCAGCAAGGCGAACGCCGCCGGCGGTCGCGTGACCGCAACTATGTATCCCTACGCCGCAGGCGGCACGGGTTTGTCGGCGACGTTGCCGCTATGGGTGCAGGAGGGCGGCCGCGAGAAAATGATCGAGCGGTTGAAGGATCCCGCCATTCGCGCCCGGGCCCGTAATGAGATCGAGACCAAGATAGACGGGTGGGAGAACCTGTTGATGGCCGCGACCTTCGAGGGCATCCAGGTGGCATCGGTGCCGCGCGATTTCGATCAATCGATCGTCGGCAAGCGGTTGTCGCAGATCGCGGCCGAGCGCAAGGCCGACGTCTGGGATGTGTATTTTCAACTGCTCATCGAGACCGCCGGGCGGGTCGGCGCGTTGTATCACATGATGAGCGAGGCCGACGTGGTGACCGGCTTGCGCTTTAATCTCGTGACCATCGGCACAGACTCGTCCGCGCTGCGTGCGGAAGGTTTGCTGGCGCGCGGCAATCCGCATCCGCGTAGCTATGGAACATTCCCGCGTATTCTCGGCAAGTATGTGCGCGAAGAGAAGATCCTGGCCCTGCACGAGGCCGTGTATCGCATGACCGCCGCCGCGGCCGCGCAGATGGGCATCCGCGATCGCGGTCAAGTGCGCGAACAGTTCTTCGCTGACCTCGTGGTCTTCAACCCGGCAACGGTGAGCGACACCGCCACGTACGAACAGCCGCACCAATATCCGGTCGGCATCGAGCACGTGATCGTGAATGGCGTGCACGTGCTCGATCCACGGGGCCTGACCGGCGCGCGACCGGGTCGCCCGCTTTACGGACCCGCGCGCCAGCCATGACACAGCTGGCGGGTTTCGCGCTGCTGGCTGC
>DASVFC010000423.1:0-6582 GCA_036380235.1 Vicinamibacterales bacterium | reverse complement strand
CGCGCAGCGTCACGCTGTTGACGAAGAACGCGTCGTTGGCGATCAGCATGATCGAAATGCCGAACAGCGCCGTGAAGATGTAGGCGATCGCGATGTCGCCGCGCACGTAGGACAGGAACCCGGCACCGCGCATCCCTTCTTCGCGCATCCAGTAGTTGTAGGACAGCATCGTGATCGAGCCGCCGACGCCGCCGATCAGCGACAGCACATAGGCACCGCTGCCAGCCGGTATGGTCGGAATGAGGAGGCCCTTCAACGCCGGCATGGCGTTGTTGTCGAGCGTGAACAAGGCGCAGAACAGGATGCTGAACCCCATGACGCCGACGAGCAGCTTCATGAACTTTTCGAAGCTGTTATACCCGCCGAAGAAGACGAAGACGAAGCCGATCAGGCTGTGCATCACGGCGCCCCACGACTGGGAGATGGCGCCGCCGGTCAGATTGGCAATGCCAAGGCCGGTCGCGTTGGTCAACGACGCACTGACGGCCACCGTCCAGAGAACGAGATAGACCGCAAAGTACCACTTCACCCACGCCGGCAGATGATCGGCCCAGCCCTCGAGCGCAGTCTTGCCCGTGGCCAGCTGCCAGCGTGCGATGCCTTCCTGGAGCACGAACTTGAAAAAGGCGCCGGCAACGATCGCCCACAACAACACCACGCCATAGCGCGCGCCGCCGACGGTCGCCGACACGACGTCGCCCGACCCGATGCCCGTCGCCGCCACGACGAGGCCCGGCCCGGCTAGTTTCCAGAAACTGACCTTTGGCTGATCCATCCACACCCTGTCCGAACGTGACCAGGGTGGTCACGGTTCAGGACAGAGCATAACTGATTGCAGATTGCAGATTGCAGATTGCAGATTGGAGATCACAGATCCCGGCTTGCGGCTCCCTGTTCCCGGTCCCGGCTCTCGGCTCCCGGCTCCCCGTTCCCGGTTCACTACCGGTGCTTGATGAACGTCCCGTTCTTCAACTCCGCGTACGCCTGCTGAATCTCATCGCGCGTGTTCATCACGATAGGGCCGTACCATGCCACCGGCTCCTCGAGCGGCCGCCCGGACACCAGCAGGAATCGAATCCCTTCCTCACCCGCGGTGACCGTGATCTCGTCGCCGCTGTCGAACAGCACCAGCGATCGATTGCCGAGCATCGACGCCGTGAGCGATGAATCCGTTCGCGGCGCGGACGGATTCAGAGTCGAATCGGCCACCAGTTCGGTCTGCACCGGTAGCGGCTTCGAGGCGTCGCGGAACGTTCCCGATCCGGCAAACACATACGCGAACGCATGGCGCGACGCTTCTACCGGAATGCGCTTCGTCTTGTTCGGCGGAACGGAGATATCAAGGTAGCGCGGATCCGCGGCGACACCTTCCACCGGGCCTCGCTGTCCCCAGAAATCGCCGACGACAATTCGCACCCGTGTCCCGTCATCGTCGGTGACTTCGGGAATGTCCTTCGCGGCAACGTCCTGGTAGCGCGGATCGGTCATCTTCAACGACTTCGGCAGGTTCGCCCACAGCTGGAAGCCATGCATGCGCCCGTGCTCATCACCCTTCGGCATTTCCTGATGCAGGATGCCGCTGCCGGCCGTCATCCACTGCACGTCTCCGGCGCCAAGCGAGCCGCGATTGCCAAGGCTGTCGCCATGATCCACAGTGCCCGCGAGCACATACGTGATCGTCTCGATGCCGCGATGCGGGTGCCAGGGAAACCCGGCAAGATAATCGTTCGGACGTTCGTTGCGGAAGTCGTCGAAGAGCAGGAACGGATCGAATTCGCCGGTATCGCCGAAGCCGAATCCGCGATGCAACTTCACCCCCGCGCCTTCCATGGTAGGCGTGGATTCGATGACGCGTTTCACTGGCCGAATAGACATGGCGGGGCTCCCTCGATTGCAGATGGTAGATGTGTGATTGCAGATCTATTGCCGATTGCTGCCGGCCGGCAGCTATCGCGGCAGGCGGGCGGTCCAATCCGATGGCACGTCGACATACGAGCCATCAAGGTCTTTGATGGCGCCGCATCCCAGGAGTTTCAACGTACGGATGACGTCCGTCTTCAGGATGTCGATGGCCCGCTTCACGCCGGCGTGGCCGCCGGCGGCAAGGCCATAGGCATAGGCACGTCCGATCAGCACTGCGCTGGCGCCCATGCAGATCGCCTTGACGATGTCGCTGCCCCTGCGGATGCCGCCGTCGAGCAGGATCTCGGTGCGGCCGTGCACGGCCTGCACCACCTCGGGCAGCACGCGGATCGTCGGCGCGACGCCATCGAGCTGGCGGGCGCCATGATTCGACACCACGATCGCGCTCGCCCCCTCATCAACTGCCCGCCGCGCATCGTCGGCGGTATGCACACCCTTCGCGACGATCGGTCCGTCCCATGCCTCCCGAATCCACTTGAAATCTTCCCACGAGGTCATCGACGCTTCGAGCGCCGCGCCAACATCGGCGTATCCCATCGGCCCGTCCGCCAGCACGATGTTCGGGAAACACATCAAGCCGCCGTCGCCAAAGAAGTTGTAGAGCCATGACGGTCGCACGAGCATCTGTCCCAGGTGCGGCACCGTCGAAAGATTTCTCGCCAGCAGTTGCTTGACGCCATTGCGTGCATCACGTTCACGCATGCCTGCCACTGGGGTGTCTATGGTGACGACGAGGGCCCGGTATCCCGCCGCCTTGGCACGGCCGCTCGTGGCCATGGCCACATCGCGCCCACCGACGAGATAGAGCTGGTACCACGCGCAGCCGCGCGTGGCGGCCTTGACGTCTTCGAGCTTGCACCCGGAGAGCGTCGACAGGGTGTAGATGGTGCCCGCGTCTCCGGCCGCCGCCGCCGCTTCTTCCTCGCCGCGTGGAAAGAACATGCGGCTGCTGCCGACAGGAGCGAGGACGAACGGCAGATCGATCGGGGTCCCGAGCACGCTGGTGCTGATGTTGCAGGATGTGGTCGCTACCGCCGATCGCGGACGGAACAACACGTCCTCAAAGGCACGGCAATTCTCGCGCAGCGTCCACTCTCGCTCGGCGCCGCCGTCGATGTAGTCGAACACCATGCGCGGCAGGCGGCGTTCGGCCAGCTGCCGCAGATCCTGGATATTGACCGCCGACGCAACTCGCATGGGTGGCGCGATTATACTCACGCCATGAAAACCACCGCGCTGTTCGTCGTGCTGATGGCCGTTGCACTCTCTGCCGCGCCTTCGCCCGAGGTGTTGCGGGTGAGGGAATGGCGCGCGAAGCACGAAGGCGCGATCCTCGCCGAACTAATGCAGCTGATCGCGGTACCGAACGTGGCATCCGATCGCGCCAACATTGCCAGGAACGCCGATTTGCTGACGGCGATGTTCGAGAAGCGCGGCTTTCAGGTGGCCCGATGGGAGACGAAGGGTTCGCCGATCCTGTTTGCGCGCCGCGATGCTGTCAACGCCCGCGGCAGCGTGGTCTTCTACTTCCACTACGACGGACAGGCGTCGGACGCGAAGGAATGGACACGCGGTGCGCCGTACAGCCCTGCTGCCTATCTCGGCGACAAGCCGTTCTCGATCGCGCCGCAAGCGTCCGGCGTCGACCCCGACGTTCGTATCTACGGCCGCTCAACCTCCGACGACAAGGGCCCGATCGTCGCCTTGCTGGCTGCCATCGACGGGCTGCTGGCGACGAAGGCAACCATTCCTTGGAGCATTCGCGTGGTGCTCGACGGCGAGGAAGAAGCGGGCTCGCGTAATTTCGATTCAACGATGCAGCAGCGTGCCGCCGACGTGAAGAGCGACCTCGCCGTCATCGTTGACAGCCCGCGTCACGCCAGCGGGCTGCCGACGGTCTACTACGGCAGCCGCGGTGGCGCGAGCGCCACCATCAAAGTGCATGGCGCCCTCGGCGATCTGCACAGCGGCAACTACGGCAACTTCGTGACCGATCCGGCGATGGCGCTGTCGAAGTTGATCGCGTCGATGAAGGATGCCAACAACAATGTCACGATTAAAGGTTTCTATGACGACGTGGTGCCGCTGACGCCAACCGAGCGCCGCGCCATCGATGAGATGCCGAACATCGATCAGAAACTCTTGGAGGAGTTCGGCCTGGCCAGACAGGAGCACCCGGACAGCCGCATTGAGCTGCAGCACAATCGTCCGACCCTGAGTGTGCTCGGACTCGAAGCCGGCAACGTCTACATCGGCACGCGCTCGGCGATTCCGGGGTCGGCCTCCGCTCGCGTTGAGATGCGGCTGGTGAAAGGGCTCAACGCAACGAAGATGATCGATCTGCTGGTGGCGCACATTCGCGAGCAGGGATTCCACGTCGTCGACAAGGAGCCCGACATGACAACGCGGCGGAAGTATCCGCTCATCGCACAGGTCACCCGCGGTGGCGGGGGCGGTTTCCCGATCGCGAAGACATCGATGGACAACCCAATCACGGCGAAAGCCGCCGAGGCGATTCGTGCGCTCGATCAGCGATTGGTACAGATGCCGACGATTGGCGGCAGCCTGCCGTTTGCCACCTTCAGCGATACGCTGGCGCTGCCATCGATCGGATTAGCGGTGGTGAACTTCGACAACAATCAGCATGCCGCGCACGAGAACATCCGCGTCGGGCACCTCTGGGAGGCGATCGACATATTCGCTGCCTTGGCGACGATGTCGCGTTAACGCGCGCGACGAACAGCTGGCTACGAAAGAGTGAACTGGTCCAGCACGTTCTCGAGCACGTTGACGGCTTTCCAGTACTCGTCGAGGTCGAGGTGCTCGTTCGGCGTGTGATCGAGAGCACTGTCGCCTGGCCCGTAGGCGACGATCGGGCATCTCCACACGGGCGCGACGACGTTCATGTCGCTCGTGCCGGTCTTCAGGACGAAGCCCAGCTTCTGCGCCGAATCAACGGAACGCAGGCCGGCGAGGAAACTCTTAACCAGGACGTTGGTCCGCTCGCCGCGCCATGCCTGTTCGTGTCCGCGGAAGGTCAGTGTGAACCTGGTCCTGTTCGAATGTTCGCCTGTTATCCTGCCGGCCTGTTCTTCGACGAGCGCCTTGAACGTATCGACGTCGAAGCCTACGGGCAGTCGCCACGCAAACTGCGCGTCGACGGTGTCGTGCATTTCTTCAGTCGTGGCGGTGATGAAACGCCGCAGGCTTGGCGACAATTGATCGAAGGCCTTGTCCTTGCCTTCGTTGTGCTGCGCTGCATGCCCGGTCACCCAGTTCCACAGGTCGACGACAACTGACGCCACGCTGGCGTCAGGACCGGCGGTGTGCGCCATCGGCTGGTCGGCAGTGAGATCGAGCAGGAGGCGTCCCTTGTAACCCAGCGTGATGCGATTCCAGTGACTGGGTTCGCCGACGATGCACGCGTCCGGAATCTGGTCGGTGTCGCCATCGAACCGCGCCGCGATGAAACGCGCCCCCTTGCTGGTGGCGGCTTCTTCTTCGACTGCGCCGACGACGATGATTCTGAGGGCCGCCGCCCTGGCGGCGGCCGAGCCGAAGCGCGAGGCAGCGGCGACGAAAGACGCCAGCGGCCCTTTGGCGTCAACGCTGCCGCGGCCAAACAGCCGCCCATCTTCGATGCGCACCGGGATGTTGCCGGGCACCGTATCGATATGTCCGAGCAGCACGATGGTTCGCGACGCCGTCATGTCGCCGAGCTCGCCGACCGCGTTGCCGGCCTTGTCGACGTACGCGCGATCGAATCCGTAGGCACGCATCTGTTCGGCCAGCCACCTGGCCGCGGCCTTTTCCTGGCGCGACAGCGACGGGATCGCGACCAGGCCGCGAATCAACTCGATCGCAGTGGAGCGATCCATCTAGGCCTGCATTTCCTTGATCGCCTTGGCGATCGCCTGGACGCCGAAGTTGATCTCGCTCTCGCTGATCACCAGCGGCGGCAGCAGGCGCAACACCGTCGGGCCGGCGGGCAGCGCAATGACGCCGTGGTTGATCATCAGGCTCTTGAGGACCGGCGCGACCTTCGTGCGCAGTTCAACGGCGATCATCAATCCGAGGCCGCGAATATCGCGCACCAGCGGCACGCCCTCGAGCGCGCCCCGCAGCGTATTCCGCATGTTGGCGCCGAGAATGCCGCTGCGCTTGATCAGATCTTCATCGCGATAAGCGGTAATGGCGGCAAGGCCCGCCGCGCATGCGATCGGCGAACCGCCGAATGTGCTGCCGTGTGCTCCCGGCGTGAGGACGTCACGAATCGCCTTCGTATATGCGAATGCGCCCATCGGGAAGCCGCCGCCCAGTCCCTTGGCGAGGCACATGATGTCGGGTTCGATTCCCGAGTGCTCGATCGCGAACCACTTGCCGGTGCGGCCGAAGCCGGTCTGGATTTCATCCACGATCAGCAGGGCGCCGCGCTCGCGGCACAACCGCTGCGCCGTCTTGAGAAAGTCCGGCGTGCCGATGTTGACGCCGCTTTCACCTTGCACCACTTCGAGCACGACGGCCGCGGTCTGATCGGTGATCGCCTTGTCGAGCGCGGCGGCGTCATTGAATTGCACGTGCGTGGTCTCGAGGAGCGGCAGGAAGCCCTCGCGGTACTTCGGCTCCCAGGTCACGGACAGCGCACCCATGGTGCGGCCA
>DASVFC010000422.1:0-2447 GCA_036380235.1 Vicinamibacterales bacterium | reverse complement strand
CGCGTGCGTCGTCGGGCCCAGGGGGCCGATCGGATTTGCCTGCGTGGCGATCGCGCCGGCCGCCTTGTACCACTCGGTCATTTTTTCCTGCGCTGCTACGCTGACTCGCCGTTCGTTGTCCTTGTAGTCGGCGGTGATGCGGCACACCGGGAAGCCCAGCGGATCCTTCACCACCGGATCGAGATCGAGATAGTTGTCTTCGTAGGGCAGGGTCGTCTTTTGCAGGTACGACGTGTTGGTGCGGTCGGCGTTTTTCATCACGAACGCTTTCCACTCCGAGCCCCAGTTCGGCGTGCGGCCGAAGGTGCCCATGCTTGCCGCCGAGATCGGGCGGCGATCCGACATCACCCACAGGTTGCCGCCGCCGATGTAATCGAGCGCGCCGTGATCGAAATTGTCGTCGGCGAAGTTGTCGACGGCCACGCCTTGCGCCGGCAGTCCGTACCACGCGTTGATGTCGAAGGGAAAGAGCGCCGTAACCGAGCCGCCTTGCGCGTGGCTCATGTAGTGGCGTCCGACTTGACCACGATTGTTCGAGAGCCCGTTCGGAAAGGCTTTTGACTTCGATAGCAAGAGCAGGCGCACGTTCTCGTAGGTGTAGCCGGCGAGCAACACCACCTTGGCCGGTTGCACGAACTCCTGCCCGTCGGTGACGTAGGTGACGCCTGTGACGCGGCCATTCGCATCGGTATCGATCGAGGTCACGTGCGCGCGCGTTACCACCTTGAGGCGTCCGGTTTCCTGCGCGCGCGGAATGGTGGTCAGGTGCGGACCGTTCTTCGCGTCGACGTGACAGCCGCCCTTGTTGCAGAAGCCGTGATACATGCACGCCGATCGGTTTTGGTATGGACGCGAGTTGATCGACGCCGGTCCCGGGAACGGGTGCCAGCCAAGACCGCGCGCCGCCGACGTCATCAGGTCGATGAAGCCGGTGCTCCGCAGCGGCGGCATCGGGTAGGCGCGATTGCGTGCGCCTTCGAAGATGTTGCCGCGCCGGTCGATCGTGCCTTTGACGTTGCCCGCCTGGCCCGACACCCCGCACTCGTATTCAACCTTGTCGTAATACGGCTCGAGCTCCTCGAGACCGAACGGCCAATCCTCGACGGTAGATCCTGCCGGAATGCGCGAGGCGCCGTATCGCTTCGTTGTTTCGGAAACGACCTTGAAGTCCCAGGGATTCAAGCGCCAGCTTTGCGCCCAGTAGTGCAGCGTGGTGCCGCCGACGGCGTTCATCATTGGATGACTGCCGGCGCGCGTGGTGCTGGCCCTGGTATTAGGACGCTGCGTTGGCACTTCCTGTTGCGCCTTCTGGACCGCCATCGGCCAGTCGCGCACGTTGTTGCGAAGTTCGTCAGGTGCGAAATCGCGCCGCGTCAACCACGTGCCGGCTTCGAGTCCGACAACATCGATGCCGGCTTGCGCGAGCGGCCACACCGCCACGCCGCCGGCGGCGCCGAGGCCGACGACCACGACGTCCGTGGCCTTCTGTCTAGTGGCCATGACGTCCTCCGTGTGCGCCGTCGTGATCGGTGCCCTGCGAACGCGCTTGCGCTTTGTTGAAATTGGGGTTGTCGTACGCCGACTGATGATTCGGCTTCAGGTTCGCGCCGAGCCGTTGATCGTCCGCGCTGACGTTAGTGCGCACGCCGGGGTAACCGATCATGTCCCAGCCGATGAAGTTGTAGTTGCCGCCGTAGTACGGATCGCCGAACGTGCCTTGCAGCGTGTGCGTGCGGAGCATGGCGAAGAAGACGGCGGAACTGCCGACGAACCCGGTCGCCGCGCCGGTCTCCACGTCGATCAAGACGGAATCCTGGTCGCGCGTTGACAGCTCTGCGAACGGCGCGCGCCGCGAGGAGCGGCAATAGGCATCGAAGGCAGCCAGACCGGCGCTGTAGGCCTGCTTCGATCCCGACAACGCGCCGCCGAGCGCGCGATCGATATAGTGCGCCGCCCGCGCCTCTCGCGCGCCAGGCCCGTTGGCATCAGTCGGAATAATCCGCGCACAGATCGCTTCGAGGAGATCGGCCTCATACGCGGTCAGGTTTTCAATCGGCTCGCGCCGCGGCGGCGCTGATGGAGCAGGCGCGGCCGGCTTCACCTGATCGAACGCCTCCGCGGGGAACGTCGGCCCCGGTATCGTCAACGCGGCGCCAGCCAGCCCGGCACGCTTCAACAAATCGCGCCGCGATACTCCCTTGGTGTCGTCCGCCATGCCGCGAAGCTTAGACCAAAAACCAGCTGCCCGCAGTAGTCGTGTAGCTGCTCACGGAGAAACTCTTTTCGAAATGCCATAGCTGCTTAGCTATCCCTGAACGTTTGCGATGTTGCGCTGCCGAGACGATGTCCGCTTACCGGCACTTGCCTTTAGAAAAGATTTCTCCGTGATCTTCGTGTTCTCCGTGGCTAACGTCCGTGGGGGCATTCTGTTAGCATTTCGGTCTATG
>DASVFC010000421.1:0-4463 GCA_036380235.1 Vicinamibacterales bacterium | reverse complement strand
CGGCCCTCCGGCGCGTCGTAATCAAACCGCGTATCGAACTTCGGCTGCGTGGTGCCGGAGTTCGAGAAGTTCGGATACTGCGTGCCGGTGCCGTTCGGGATCGGGCCGGTCGGCCGCGCGTAAGCATCCGACGTATAACCGCCCGCCGAGATCTTGTAAGCCCAGCGATCGTTGATGGCGCGCGCGTGCGTGGCGTTGATGCCGAACAGCGTGCCCGAGTCGAGCTGTTCGCCACCTTCGGGATCGCGATTGAACTGGCCGAAGGTAATCGTCGCGCTGTTGCCATTGAGCTCGCGCGGCGTCTTCGAAATGAAATTGACGACACCGTTGAGGGCGTTGGCGCCCCATACCGCGGACGCTGGGCCGCGAATCACTTCGATCTGGCGGAGCTCATTCGGGTTCACTGGC
The DNA here is from genome assembly GCA_036380235.1 of Vicinamibacterales bacterium. Classification (GTDB taxonomy): domain Bacteria; phylum Acidobacteriota; class Vicinamibacteria; order Vicinamibacterales; family UBA2999; genus 12-FULL-67-14b. The sequence goes on along the minus strand of DASVFC010000421.1, from coordinate 4,055 downwards.
AGCAGGTCCCACGCCACGAACCCGAAAAAATCCAGGTAAAGGCTGCGGCCGTCAAGGACCGCAAGCGTCGAGGTGGCAAGCGTCGACGAGGCGCCGCGCATGGTGATGTTGAAGTCGCGCGCCGACGTTTGCGACAGGTTCACACCCGGCACGCTGCGCAGCAACTCCGCGTAGTTCGTCGATGGCGTCGACGCGATCACGTCCGCGCTCACCACTGAGACCGTGGCCGGTGCGTTGACGAGCTGCTGCTCGACCTTCGAAGCGGTGACCACGACCTGCTCTTCGTAGACCGGTTGCTCCTCCGGCGGCGCGGGCGGCTGGGCCGGTTGCGGCGGCGGCTGCTGACCGCCGGTTTGCGCGAGTGCAACGGACGACGACGCCAAAGCAAACGCCAGCGCCATTGCCAGTGAACCACGTTTCATGGGGCCTCCAACGAACAGGATCATTCGATCCCTTTGTCGCACCAATGAGGGGTGTTTGATGCCGTCTATATTTTAGCGCCGCGTTTGACCGACCGCGTCAGCTCCAGGTAATCGGGCCGATCGGCCGGGGACGAATGGCGGAATTCGGCGACGATCCTGCCGTCCCGGATCACGAACACGCCCGGCAGCTGGCGCATCATTGCCGTGGATTGCACGCCGAACCCATGCGAGATTGCGCATACGGCGCCGCGCGTCCACACCTGCGGATCGACAAGAGCCTGCATCTTCGTCCGCCCGAGCCCGAACGCGCGATAGTGCGCCAGTTCGGGATCGCTCACTTGCATCACGTCACCTAGACCGTACTTGGCAAACCACGGCGCGGCTTCTTCCGCGGATCCGCCATGGACGAACGCGATCTGTGTGCCGTCGGATCGCATCACGCCCTGCACCGCTGCCACATCAGCCATGGCCTCGCGACAAAACGTGCAGCCGAAGGATCGAAGAAAGACCACCAGCGCGGGCGACACCGGATCGAGCGATCGCAGCGGCGACGCCGCCGGCAACTGCACCGCTTGCCCTGCGCGATCACCTTCCGCCGGCGCGTTCGAAGGCGCGGCTTGCAGCGTCACGCCGTCGCCACCGCGGTGGCCGCCCATTGCTCGAGCTTCCGCGCGTCGGCGTCGAATCGGCGAATGCCGTCGGACAACTTCTCCACCGCCATCGGGTCCTGGTTATGCAGCCAGCGATACGCCTTTTCGTCGAGCGTGATCTTCTCTTCGGCGGAGGAGCGCGCGGCGTCCGGCGTCAGCCGCGGCGTCAGCTCCCCGTCCATCTTCTGCAGCGCGTCGAGCAGATCGGGACTGATCGTCAGCAAATCGCACCCGGCGAGATCGATGATCTGCTCCACTTTGCGGAAGCTCGCACCCATCACCTGCGTCTGGTAGCCGTATTTCTTGAAGTAGTTATAGATGCGCGTGACCGATTGCACGCCGGGATCTTCGGCGGCCGGGATCTCGGCGCCGCGTTCCTTCCTGTAGTAGTCGTAGATGCGGCCGACGAACGGCGAGATTAGCGTCACGCCAGCCTCGGCGCACGCGACGGCCTGCGCGAAACTGAATAATAAGGTCAGGTTGCAGTGAATCTGTTCGCGCTCGAGCTCGGCAGCGGCACGAATGCCCTCCCACGTGCTGCCGATCTTGATGAGGATGCGCTCGCGGCCGATGCCAGCACGCTCGTATAACCCGATAAGCTCCCGCGCCTTCGCAATCGTAGCCGCGGTGTCGAAACTCAACCGCGCATCGACCTCTGTCGAGACGCGACCCGGTACGATCTTCAGGATCTCCTTGCCGAAGTTCACCGCCAGGCGATCCATGAACGCCTCGGCACGGCGCGATTCGGTAGCGCCTGATCGATCGGCATCGGCCAGCGCCGCTTCAACGAGCGCGCGATACTGCGGCTGCTGCGCGGCCTTGAGGAGCAGCGACGGGTTGGTCGTTGCATCCTGCGGCCGGAACTGCCGCATCGCCTCAATGTCGCCCGTGTCGGCGACGACCGTGGTGTAACGCTTCAGGGAATCCAGCAACGACATGACGTAAAGAATAACGTTATTCTTGGTCGATATTCATGAGAGTCCTCGTCGTAGATGTTGGCGGCACCCACGTCAAACTGATGCACTCGGGCAGCTCGGAATCGCGGAAGTTTGATTCCGGTGACGGGTTTACCGCCGCCCAGGTGGTGGCCGGGATCAAGGCGCACACTGCGGACTGGACGTACGACGTCATCACCCTCGGCATTCCAAGCCCGGTGCTCCGCGGCCGCGTGATGGAAGAACCGTGGAACCTCGGCAAGGGCTGGGTGAGCTTCGACTGGGCTGCCGCGCTCGGTAAGCCCGTGAAGATTCTCAACGACGCCGCCATGCAGGCCCTCGGGAGTGATGAAGGCGGGCGCATGCTGTTCCTGGGATTGGGCTCGGGCCTCGGCACCGCACTCGTCGAGGACGGCCGCGTCGTCGCGCTCGAGCTGGCGCACCTGCCGTTCAAGGACCAGACGTTCGAAGACCTGCTGGGTCAGCGTGGCCTGGTAGCGCTTGGCGAGGAACGATGGAAAGCGGCCGTGCTCGAAGGGGCCGAGTTGCTCCGCGCCGCCGTCGCCGCCGAATACATCGTCCTTGGCGGCGGCAACGTGCGCTTCTTTTCGGAGCTACCGCCGAACGTCCGCCGCGGCCATAACGACAAGGCGTTCGAAGGCGGCTTTCGCGCATGGGAGGCGAGCAAACCGGCTGATCCGGGTGAAGCGGGCGGCAGCCAGGACGGCCCGTTGCGGTCGCTCAGTGCGTTTGCGCCACGGCAACACTTGCGCGAGCTGTTCGCGCAGGATCCGGCGCGCGCGACGAGATTCTTTGCCTCGGTCGGCGACCACTTGTTCGTCGATTACTCGAAAAACCTGGTCACCGACGATTCGATGGCGGCGCTGTTGCAGCTGGCGCGGAAGACCGGCCTCGAGGAGTTACGCGATCGGATGTTTGCCGGCGAGCCGATCAACAACACCGAGCAGCGGGCGGTGTTGCATGTGGCGCTGCGCAATCGATCGGATCGGCCGATGCACGTCAACGGCCGCGACGTGATGCCGGATGTCCGCGCCGCGCTCGATCACATTCGCGTGTTTTCAGAACAGGTGCGCAGCGGCCGCTGGACCGGCTACACCGGCCTGCGCATCACCGATGTCGTCAACATCGGCATCGGCGGCTCCGATCTCGGCCCGGCGATGGCGGCGCACGCGTTGAGTCCCTACGCGCAGGAGGGGCCGCGGGCGCACTTCGTCTCGAACGTCGACGGCAATCACCTCGCCGACACGTTGCGTACGCTGCAGCCGGCAACCACGTTGTTCACGATCGCGTCGAAGACGTTCACGACGCAGGAAACGATGGCGAATGCGCGCTCGGCACGCGAGTGGTTCCTCGGCCGCGCGAAAGACGAAGCGGCAATCGCCAGACACTTCGTCGCCATTTCCACCAACGAGCAGGAAGTCACGAAGTTCGGCATCGCTGCCGAGAACATGTTTGTCTTCTGGGACTGGGTTGGCGGCCGCTATTCACTGTGGTCGTCGATCGGGCTGCCGATCGCCATCGCCGCCGGTTACGGGCATTTCGAGCAGATCCTCGACGGCGCGCACGCCATGGACGAGCATTTCCGGACCGAACCTCTCGAGCGCAACGTGCCGGCGATCCTGGGGCTGTTAGGGGTGTGGTACGCAAGCGTGCTTGGCGCCGAATCGCACGCGGTGCTTCCATACGAACAGCACCTGCAGCGCCTGCCGGCCTATTTGCAGCAGCTGGAGATGGAAAGCAACGGCAAGCGCGTCGATCGCGATGGCCGCCCGCTGACAATTCAAACTTCGCCGGTGGTGTGGGGCGAGCCCGGCACCAATGGGCAACACGCGTTCTTCCAGTTACTACACCAGGGCACGCGGTTAATCTCGACCGACTTCCTCGTCGGCATCGAGTCGCACGATCCCCTTGCCGATCACCATCGGCTGCTGGTGGCCAACTGCATCGCGCAAACCGAAGCGCTGATGCGGGGGAAGACGGAAGCCGAAGCACGCGACGAGCTACGCGCGCAGGGACTGCCGGAACCA
>DASVFC010000420.1:0-2477 GCA_036380235.1 Vicinamibacterales bacterium | reverse complement strand
GCACTCAAAGCACCCGTTGCACTCACTGCACCCGTTGCACTCGCTGCACCGGTTGCACTCGCTGCACCCGACGCACTCGCTGCACCCGTTGCACTCGCTGCACTCGACGCACCCGTCGCACCCGCTCAGAAGATGTACTTGACGCCCAATTGCACGATCCGTCCGTCTTCTGCCGTCGTGATCTGACCGAACGGCGCTGTCCCGATCACGCCGTTAGGCTGACCAAACCGCGCCTGGTTGAAAATGTTGAATCCTTCGACGCGCAGCTGGATGCGGTGACGCCCGGCGAAATCGAAGTTCTTGAACACCGAGAGATCGGTGCGCTGGAAGCCGGGGCCGCGGACGGTGTTGCGACCGGCGTTGCCGGGCCGCTCACCTGTCTGCGCCAGCGAGCGCACGCTGAAGCACGACGTCTCGAAATACTCGGTCGTCGTCTTCGGTCCATCGTTCGGATCGCACGTCACGTCAGGCCGTGACGTCATGTAACGAATGTCGAGCACCGTTCCTTGCGTGACGGTGAGCGGGAAGCCGGTTTGCGCCTGGTAGATGCCGTTCAACTGCCAGCCACCCGCGATGCCGCGCACGAGCGTCGACGCAGACTCGAGCCCGGGCAATTCATAACCGAAGCTGACGACGAAGCGGTGACGGGCATCGAAGAGGGCAGGGCCCTTTTCGAACTCGAGCGCGCGTTCGATGCTGGCCTCGTCTCCCTGCACCACGGGCAGCACCGGCCGCGCCTCACCGCCGATGTTGAGGCCCGACACGTGGTCCGTCGTCTTGCCGAGCGTGTAGCTGGCGAGGAAGTTGAGGCCGCGCGTCGGCAGCATGCGCAGGCTGGCCTGCAGCGAGTCGTACCACGATCGCGCCACCGAGAACGTCGGCCGCACCAGCGCAAACGCCGGCATGACGCGCGCGCCGCGCGTGGTCTGGCCAGGCACATACACGCCAGGGTTCACTTCCATGAAAATCGGCAGGTTGTAGCCGCGCGAGCCGACGTAGGCCACTTCGGCGCCGAGCCGCGACATCAACTGCCGCTGCACACCCGCGTTGAAGTGATACGCGTACGGCGACTCGAACTGGTCGCCCCAGCCGATGATCGTCAGCGCCGGCGGGAACGGGTTGGGCGGACCGGCGACGGCGGCCAGCGGATCTGCCAGCGTGATCGGCGTCGGCGTGTTGAGTTCGATCAACGGCGTAAACGGCGGCGACAGCACGCCGCTCTGGAAAAAATCGCCCTGCCCGGCAAGCGCGTCGTAGAAGACACCAAAGGCAGATCGGAAACTGGTGCGGCCGTCACCCATCACGTCCCAGGCCATGGCAACGCGCGGTGCGACATTGTTGGTGTCGTTCGGCACGATGCCGCGCGGGACGTCCGGATCGCCGGGATACACCAGGCCGGCAGGCGCGTTTGGGAATGTCTGCGACTGCACCCCGGTACGGAAGCCGCTGATCGCATCGTTCTTGTCGATGAACGCGGTGGGCACTTCGTAGCGCAGGCCGAGGTTCAGCGTCAGCCGCGGCGTGATGCGGTATTCATCCTGCACGTAGGCCGCAGACAGCCAGCCGTAGCCGTCCTGGATCGCCTGCTGCGTGGTGGCGCGCGCCTGCGCCGGCAGGCCGAGCAGGAAGTCGGCCGCCGCGTTGCCGGTGATGCCGCCGCTGAATGACAGGTCACCGTTCGGCCGGTTGATGAACGCGATGCGCATTGCTTCACGGCGGAGGTCGACGCCGAACTTGATCGAGTGAGCACCGTTGATCCAGGTGAAGTCGTTGGCCAGCTGCCAGACGTGATTGACGCGATCGACGAACGGCTGCTGCGCGTCGCCAAGCGCCGCGTTGCCGCCGCCGAAGAAACCGGCGACCGCAATCGACGGCAGCCCGGCGGCGAGCGGGTTGGTGTTGGCGAAGTTGATGCCGTAGCTGCGCGGGCTGAGACCGCTGGTCACGGCCGGATTGGCGGTAATGCGGTTGATGGAGAATCGCGCCTGATTGATCACGTTCGAGTTGATCACGAAGTTGTGAGACAGCAGCGCGTCTTGCAGGGTCGCGAGCGCGCGCTGATCGACGGGCGCAACGATTCGCGGCGTGACGCGGTCGGTCTCGCTGCGCATGTAGCGGGCGAGGATCGTCTGCCGCGCGCCGACGTGATAATCCAGTCGGATGCCGAACTGATCGCGGACGTCACTCACCGTCGGTGAGACGATGTGCCGGTTCCCAGGCGAATTGGGCAGCGGTACAAAATCCTGCAGCAGCTGCGTCGCCGCGGCGCTGATGCGGTTGGCCGGAATGATGTTGCCGGGGAAGGGCTGGCCTGTCGCAGGATCTCGAACCACGCGCCCGAGGTCACTGAAGTCGCCCTGACGCTCGGCCGCCGAGGGGAGACCGCTGAGCGCTACTGAGTTGCCGATGAGCTGGCGCCGGCCCTCGTAGTCGACGAAGAAGAAGGTCCGGTCCGTGCCATCATAGAACCCGGGGAT
>DASVFC010000419.1:0-5171 GCA_036380235.1 Vicinamibacterales bacterium | reverse complement strand
CGAGGACACAACCGAGTTGCCGATGTTGGCGTTGATCTTCACCAGGAAGTTGCGGCCGATGATCATCGGCTCGAGTTCGGGATGGTTGATGTTGGCGGGGATGATGGCGCGGCCGCGCGCCACTTCATCGCGCACGAACTCCGCCGGCAGCCCTTCGCGGGTGGCGACGAATGCCATCTCCGGGGAGATCTCACCGTTGCGCGCGTAATGCAGCTGCGTGACCGGTTTGCCTGCCTTGGCCTCGGCACGCCGCGGCGCAATCCACGACTCCCGCAGCTTCGGCAGACCCTGCCGCGGATCGTGACCCTGTGGACCGCTGGTGTCGTAGAGGCGAACCGGCGGTTCGCCGCCGGTCAACGCCACTTCGCGCAGCGGCACGCGCAACGCGATGCGGCCGTTCGGCGTATCGATGAACGTCTCGTCGTAGATCTTCGTCGAATTCGGATACGCCTCGGCAAAGGTATTCGCCGCGGGCACGGTGGTTGATTTCTGCATGGGCCGCTCTCCCTCCGCCCGTGTCAACGGGATCAGGTTCCAGGGACTCTCTCAATCCACCATAACCGGCACAGTAGTGCGCCGCGAAGGTGGATACCCCTGGCGGTAAGCTTTGATGATACCCCGTGTCGCTGACGCCCCTGCCGATTGATTCGTACATCAAGGACATTGCCGCCGCGCTGGATCGCCATCGTGCCGCGATACTGACCGCGGCGCCGGGCGCCGGTAAGACCACGCGCGTGCCACCGGCGCTGATCGATCGCGGCCGGGTGGTGCTCCTCCAGCCGCGTCGCGTCGCCGCCCGCGCGATGGCGAGGCGAATCGCGGAGGAGAACAACTGGACGGTCGGACGCGAAGTTGGCTGGCATATGCGGCTCGACCGGCAGTTCACTGACGAGACAAAAGTGCTGGCAGTCACCGAAGGCATCCTGACGCGGTATCTGCAGCTCGACCCGCTGCTGAGCGGCGTTGCAACGCTGATCCTCGACGAGTTTCACGAGCGCAGCATTCACGCCGACCTCGGCATTGCACTCGCCAGGCAGGCGTGGACGGCGCGGGATGATCTTCGCATCCTCGTCATGTCGGCGACCCTCGACCCTGGGCCATTGTCGGCGTTCCTGCACAACTGCCCGGTGATTGACGTCCCGGGCACATCGCATCCATTGACGATCGATTACGGGCCGGGTGATTCGAACGCGGAGGCGCTGTTCCAGGTGTTGCGGCGCACCGACGGCAACGTGCTGTTCTTCCTCCCAGGACGCGGGGAAATCTCGCGAGCGCTCGGGGAGGTCACCAGGGTCCTGCACGCGTACGGATATTCGGGTGTGTCGCTAAACGGATCGATGTCGGCGCAGGACCAGGACTACGTGCTGAAGCCGACGCCATCACGACGCGTCATCCTGACGACCAACATCGCCGAGACGTCGTTGACGGTGCCCGGCATTTCCGCGGTGATCGATTCAGGGCTGCACAAAGTGGCGCGCTTCGATGCCGATCGAGGTGTCGATTCGCTCCGCACCGAGCGCATCACGCTCGACAGCGCCGATCAGCGCGCCGGCCGCGCCGCGCGGCTCGGTCCCGGCATAGTACGCCGCATGTGGGACCCGCGCGATCGTCTACGGCCGCACCGCGAACCAGAGATCGATCGCGTCGATCTGGGATCCCCGGTGCTGTCGATCCTCGCGGCAGGGTCGCAGCTGGACGACTTCGAGTGGTTCGACCGCCCGGCGGCGGATCGTGTCGACGCTGCTATAGAGCTGCTGACACGACTTGGCGCGGTGGCTGGCGGACGGATCACGCGAACGGGCAAAATGATGGACAGCTTTGGGCTGCCGCCGCGCCTTGCGCGCATCCTGGTTGAAGGCCGCGGCGCCGTTGAAATCGTCCGGGCGTGCGCGTGGTTGGCGCAACCGACGCCACTACCAGGTGCTGCCGCGACGCCATCGGACATCCTCACCGCGCTCGATCACTGGGCCGAGATGCCGTTGGAGGTGCGCCGTTTTGCATCCGAGCTCGCCCGCACCTCCGCCAGGGTCTTCGGCAGTGCAAAACCAACGCACGCAACCGAGGACGAACTGCGGCGCGCGCTGCTGGCTGGATACCCGGACCGAGTCGCCAAAAGGCGATCGGCAAACAAGCTCACCCTGGCTTCGGGCCACGGCGCCGTGATCGGGCGTGAGTCGGGCGTGCACGATGCGGAATGGCTGATTGCCATCGACGTTACCGCGGGCCGTACGGGACCGAACACCGAGGCGATTATTCGCGTCGCCAGCCGGATCGAACGTGAGTGGCTGGCACCCACGAATTCAACCGTCGAGCAGAAGATCGACGACGGCGGCGCGGTGAAAGCGCGCGAGATTGAATGGTACGGTGAGTTGATCCTCGCCGAGCGCCAACGTGCTGCCGACGACGACACCGCGGCGGCTGCGCTCGCCGCGGCGTGGATGGAGCGAGAGCCTGATGAGCGGTCAAGGCGGTTGTTACAGCGGATCAAGTTTGCCGGATTTAGCATCGACCTCGCCAACTGCATTGCCGCGGCCGCCGCCGGCGCCCGGCGCGTGCAAGACATCGTGCTGACCGAGGAGATGCTTTCGTGGGACATGCGCAGGCAGCTCGCGGCACAGGCTCCTGACACACTCAAAGTACCGAGCGGATGCGAACATACTATCCACTACGACGCCGACGGCTACGTGTCGATGTCGGTGAAGCTGCAGGAACTGTTCGGTCTTGCCGATACGCCGCTGCTCGGACCCAATCGAGTGCCGGTGACGTTCCACCTGCTCGCGCCAAGCGGCCGCCCGGTACAGACCACACGCGATCTGAAGAGTTTCTGGGAGCGCACCTATCCCGAAGTGAGGAAAGAACTGCGTGGGCGGTATCCCAGGCATCCGTGGCCGGAGGATCCCTGGAATGCCACGCCCACGCACAAGACCAAACGGCGCTAGAACTGGAAGCGCACGCCCAGGCGAAGCAACCGCGGGTTGAGGATCTCGAGCGGCTGGTTGAAGCCGGTGGTCCCCGTCGTGGTCACGTCGTACTGACGGCCCAGCACGGTCGAGGAGTTGAACACGTTGAACAGATCGAGCGACACCGCCAGCTCGCGGCTGCCGAACGTGAACGATTTTTCTCCTCGCAGGTCCAGCACGGTCACCGCCGGCAGGCGGCTCTCGCGCGGGTCGACGAGTAACACGCGCTTCTCGGGCAGCAGCGGATCAGCCGACTCGACGGGATGGTAGAACGGCATGCCATAACCTTCGCGCGCGTTCAGGCTCGCCGCCACGTTGATGCCGTAGTTGAACTGGTAGAGCCCCGACGCCGACAGTTGATAGCGCGGCAGGATCAGGAAGATCTCGCTCTTGCCGCTACCAGACGTGGCCGTCACGTAGGCGCCGCCGTTGATGTTCGGCCACGTCGTAGACGGGCCCGGGTCCTGCAGCGCGGCGTCGCCGTCGAAGTTCTCGGTGTGGCGATTGCTGGAGAACCCGACGCGGGCCATCCACCGGTTCGACAACCGTTTGGTAGCCTGGATTTCGAAGCCGAGGTAGTCCTGGTAGTAGTCAGGACGATTGCGATATTCGCCGCCGTTGCCGGGCGGCAGGCTCGCCTCCGTTGGTGCGTAGTACTCCTGGCGATATGCGCCAAGGCCGGGCACGTTGCCTTCGACCACGCCTTCGAGCTCGTAATCGGCGCGGCTCACCCCAACTAGCGGGTATACGGTGACCAGCTGGCTCATGTCATAGCCGCTCCAGATCACGTCGGTGAATCGCCGCCAAGACAGCGACGCGCTGACGCCGAACTGCGGCATCAGCTCTCGATCGAAGCCGAACACCACTTCGTGCGTCTTCGGCGCTTTCAGATCGGGGTCGACGCGATTGAAATTGATGCCGCCGCCGGGATTCGCCGGATCGACGCCGGCATAGTTCAACAACGCTCCGAGCTCGTTCGGATCGGCCACGTTGTTGCCGTTGCGATCGGTTGCGGCATAGATCAAGACCGCCTGCGACGCGGCCGAGAAGGACTGCACCGTGCCGGAGCCGAGCTGCGATCCGAAGAGCCCGTAGCTGGCGCGCACTTGCGTGCGCCCGGTCGAGTCGAGCGCGTAGGTGATGCCGGCCCTGGGCGACAACAGGCTCAGGTCGATCATCTTGTCGATCGCCGGCGCGGTGATCGACGGTAACAACGTTGGGAACCCTGGAATGGCCGCCTGCGTGCTCTCACGCATCGACGCGTAGCTGCGGTCGTAGCGTAATGACAACTGCGCGGTGAGCCGGCCGTTGCGGATCGTGTCGCCGACGTAGAAGCCCTGGTTGACGGTCACGCTCGATGCAAAGAACGGCCGATACAGATACGCGGTGATATTGCGGCTGGACGCGAAGTCGGTGGCATGCAGGTTGTCCGCGCCGCTGCCGGGAAAGTCCTGCCGCTCGTCGTCCTTGGTATGACGCCAGCTGCCGCCAAACGCAATTTCGTGTCGGCCGCGGAACCAGTTGCCGTCCGCGAGCACGCTGTAATCGGGACGCTTGGTCTCGTAGAACACGTACGAGCCGCGCCGCACGCGGTTCGCGTCACGATAGCCGGTGGCGTCGAGGCCGCCTTGTGGCGAGAGTGAGAAGCCGTTGCCCACATAAGCCCCACGCATCGTCAGGAACAGGTTGTTGCTGCCGTTGATGTTGACCTGGCCCTTGTAGAGCGGCGTCGGACCAGTCTGATCCCACGTGGTTTCCTGCGCGCGAAGCGGGCTCGCGCCGCGGCCGTTCTTCACCTTGTTGCCGCGGAAGAACAGGAACTCCGGGCGGATCGACGAGTTGATCTGTCCCGTGAGCTTGAGGGCGACGTTCTCGAGCTCGGTGCGATCGGGATCACCATTCAACGTGAACAGCGTGCTGTCGGTGTAGCCGTACGAACCCCACGCCCACAGGCGATCGCGCACCAGCGGCCCGCCGAGATCGAAGCCGACGTCGGTGAGCTCCTTCATGCGGTTGCCCTTGCCGCTGGCGCCGGCCAGCGGCAACAGTTCGTCGGGCAGGTTGGAGCTCTGCAGGCTCTCGCCGGCGCCGTAATAATGCGCGGCCCCGGAAAACGCGTTGGTGCCGCTCTTGAACTGCATGTTGAGCTGCGCACCGGCGGTGGGGTTGGTGGCCGACGCGCCACCGGTGGTCACGCTCATCTCCTCGAAC
>DASVFC010000418.1:0-6728 GCA_036380235.1 Vicinamibacterales bacterium | reverse complement strand
ACCTACAACGGCGGCCTCGCCGAGATCACCTCGGTGAACACCATCACCACCAACGGCCCGACGACGTACACGAACAACGTGGCAGGCTGGATCGAGTCATGATGCGGAAGCGCCTGATAGGCGCAGCGATCGCCTTGGCGTGCGGGCTCATCGCTGCGCCGGCCGCGGCGCAATCACTAGCTGATGTGGCGCGCCAGGAGGAAGCGCGCCGCAAGACCGCCAAGAAGGCCGTTAAGTCGTTTTCCAATGCCGATCTGGCACCGCCAGAGGAGGCCCCGACGGCTCCGGCCAGTGCGGCAGCTCCAGCGACCGCCGCAACGGCGGCTGGCTGCATCATGAGCGCGAGTCAGGGAAAGTGTGTTCCGGCAGACGAAGTCATTGCCAAGTCCGAAAGCGAGCCCTCCCAGGGCGATCCACAAGTCAAGATGACGGAGGGAACCGTGCGACAGCGCGCAAACGCCGCTCGCCAGCGGCTGGAAAAGGCGCGTCAGGAGTTCAATACTCTTAGCACCACCGCCGCTGACCCGTCTCGGTCACCTGGCGAGCGCGCCGCGGCGGCGCGACTGGCATCGCAGCGGGAGTCGATGCTGTCGAGCATTGAACGCGGTTGGTTGGCACTGGAAAGAGAAGTCGCCGATCAGGGGCTTCCGCGAGAATGGCTGCATCCTATTCCGACATTGTCGACGCGAACTCCGCAGTAAACAGCGCGGGCATTCCGCCCGTGTGCAAGAACACCACCACATCATCGGGCGAAAGCTCGCGCGCGCGCACGTGCGCGATCAACGCCGCCATCGCTTTCGACGTGTAACACGGATCCAGAACGATGGCTTCGGTGCGCGCGAGCAACCGAATCGCCTCGAGCGCCGCTGCGGTTACGATGCCGTAACCCTCGCCGATGAAATTCTGATCGGTGAACAAGTCCGGCAGGTCCAGCCTGTCCGCGACTTGGAGGCGCATTGCCGCTTCGTTGGCGATGCGGCGTGCGCGCTCGATCTTCTCAGGTTCACCGCCGCTGACCGCTACTCCGTACACCCGATAGGGCGCGGCGCACAATCGGGCGCCCAGCGTCAGGCCGGCCTGTGTGCCGCGCGAGCCGCTCGCGTAATACAAGCGCGATGGCGATTCACCGGCGTTCGCCAGCTGTTCGACGAGCTCCGCGGTGCCGCTGATATAGCCGAACACCCCGATGCCACTCGACCCGCCAACGGGAATCACATAAGGCACTCGTCCGGCGGACCTCTCTTCTTCGACGACGTCTGCAACCACCGGCTCGTCATTGCCCACTGCGAACATTGGATCGATCGACGGAACCAGCCGAATCTCGGCGCCGTACAGCTGGTCTAGCAGTAAGTTGCCGGCCACCGCCGGGTGTTTCTGGGTTGCCGTCAACACCAGGACGCAGCGCATGCCGGCGACGCAGGCCGCCGCCGCCGTCATTCGCGCGTGGTTCGATTGCACTGCGCCCGTGGTAATCAGCGTTGTTGCACCCTGCGCCTTGGCATCAGCGACCAGGTATTCGAGCTTGCGAGCCTTATTGCCGCCGAGACCGAGTGCGGTCAGGTCATCGCGCTTGATCAGGATCCGCGGACATCGGGATGCGCCGCCCAGTGCATTACGGAAACGATGCGCCTCGTGAAGCGGTGTCGGCAATGTGGCGAGCGGCAGTCGCGGTTGGTGCGTCAATGCCTCACGAACACGTGTGGTGGCGGCGATCATGCGGGTAATCCTAATTCCTGCGCGAGCCCGCGCATGTCTGCCGGCAACGGCGCCTCGAGCAGTACCTCCTTGGCCATGCGCGGATGCGTGAACCGCAAGCGCCAGGCATGCAGGGCCTGTCGAGGAAAACGTGACGGAGGGCCGTAAGTTGCATCGCCGACAATCGGCCAGCCCTTTGTCGCCAGGTGCACACGAATCTGGTGCGTGCGACCCGTAATCAAGCGGCATCGCACGATCGAGTGCGAACGCGTGGTCGCCAGCCGCTCGTACTTTGTCACCGAAGGCTGGCCGCCGCGATCGGTGACGGTAATGCGGCGGCGATCCCACGGATCGCGATCGAGCGCGAGATCGATCGTCCCCCTCGGCGGCGACGGTTTTCCGTGAACGATCGCGAGGTAGTCCTTGTCGATTCGGTTCGCGGCCATCGCCCGTTGCAGCGTCGCGTGGATGGCCGATCGCTTGGTGACGAGCACCACGCCGGATGTGTTCTTGTCCAGGCGGCCGAGCAGAGCCGGCGTCGATCCGTCCGGCCAGGATTGCGCCCGGGCAAGCAGGCCATTAATCAACGTCCCTGACACGTTACGGAACGACGGATGCACGACGAGACCGGCCGGTTTGTTGACCGCGATGAGATCGTCGTCTTCATAGAGGACGTCGAGGACGATGGATTCGGCCTGAGGTCGGGCTCGCTGCGGGATAAGCGCCAGCCGCACGCGGATCTCGTCACCCGCCTGCACGCGCCACGCCGGGCGCGGCGGCGCGGCGCCATTAATCAACACGTCGCCGGCGTCGATCCAACGCTGGATGCGGTTCCGCGATGCGCCCTTCTCGTCTCGGAGATGGCGCAGCAGGACGCGGTCGAGGCGCACGCCGTGATCGCCGCGATCGATGCGGACGACGCGCCATTCATTGGACACACGCCAATATGTCGTGATCCAAGGGGTTTTCTGAAACAAAAAAAGAGGCTTGGGCGCCCTGAAACACCCAAGCCTCAACGGTGACGACACTTGTTGTTGCTAATGCGCGACGACCTCCGCAGGTACCTGCGACAGCCGTTGCAGGCGCCAGTCGTCCGCGACGATGCCCCACAGGACCTGGTCGTGAGAAATGCCGTTCCGCAGGAACGAGCGGCGCAACACGCCTTCCTGCACCGCACCGATCTTTCTGAGCGCACCATTGCCGCGGCCGTTGGCGACTGCGGCGCGCGCTTCCAGGCGGTTCGTGGCGAGCACGTCGACGGCGAAGTCAACTACCAGCCGTGCCGCCTCGGCGAAGATGCCGGTGCCCCAGAACGGCGAGCCAAGTACGAAGCCCCATTCCGCAGTTGCGAAGCCGAATTCGAGAGATTTCAACTGGAAGATGCCGACCGCCGCCGAGCAGCCCGCGGGGACCACCGCGAAACAGACATAGGTGCCGGCCTTGCGCTCGCGCTGCGCCCACATGATGAATCGTTCGAAACCCTCCACCGTCGTCGGCGGCGGTGAAATGAACCGCGAAACCTCTTCGGTGGTCAGCATCGCGAGCAGCGATGGCGCGTCCTCGAGCCGCAGCTCGCGGAGCGTGAAACTCGAGCCGGTGAGCATCGGGAGGGCGTCTTTCCAATTGCTCGTGGTGACAGTGGCCGTCGTTGTGCGAATCATGGCGCTGGCTCGCTCGATTTGTTTTGCGTTATGGGTGAAGGGCATCTTCTCCATTAGTAGAGCCCTCCAAGCTTCTTCAGGAGACCAAGTCCGGTTGTCGTGGTCGTCGTCGAGCCGGAGCTCGTGGTGTCTGTCGTTGCGGGTGCGGCTTCCGTCGTCGGCGCCGATTCAGTAGTCGGCGCCGACGTCGCGTCGTTGGGGGAGGTCGTCTCGTCCGAGCTGCTGCTGCCGGTCAGGTCGCCGAGCAGCGAGCTCGTGGTCTCTTCAATCGTGTTGGTCGTGTTCTCGAACTCATCTTGCGTGTCGTTGACGAGGTCGTCCGTGGTCTCGGAGACTTCATCAGCGGGCTGCAACACGTCATTCGTCGCGGCAGGCCACTGCGCGTCGAGAGGGAACATGGCATCCCACATCGACGCCGGCAGGCGGTTCACCTCGTTGGTTTCGTCGCCGAAGACAACCTGCGTTACCAGCTCGCGGAGCGAATTGCCCCACACGATGTTGTCGCTACCGCCGTCATTGCCCCACACGATGTTGTCGATGCCATCGTTGCCCCAGACGATGTTGTCGTCACCGCTGTTGCCCCACACAATGTTGTCGCCATCGGAGTTGCCCCACACGATGTTGTCGATGCCTTCGGCGTTGCCCCAGACGATGTTGTCTTCGCCCTGGTTGCCCCAGACGATGTTGTCGCAGTCGGCGCCGCCGCAATCGTTGCCCCACACGATGTTGTCGCCATCGGAGTTGCCCCAGACGATGTTGTCTTCGTCGCCGTTGCCCCACACGATGTTGCCGGCGTCGCTGTTGCCCCACACGATGTTGTCGTCACCGCTGTTGCCCCAGACGATGTTGTCGTCGCCGTCATCGCCCCAGACGATGTTGTTGCCCCAGACGATGTTGTCGCACGACGCGGTATCGCAGTTGTCGCCCCAGACGATGTTCTTGCCGGCCGCGGCGGGGGATGAGCCCCAAACCACGTCGCTGGCCCATGCGGTGGCGCCAGGCGTTATTACTCCGCCCTTGACGCGCCTGTTGCCCCACAAAATGTGCTTGCTCCAGCCGATCATCGACGGATACGCGCTGCCGCTGACGCGCTGTGCGAAGTATTGGCTCAGCACCACGGCGCCACGCGCGTTCAGGAAGCCGGCGCCCTGCGTGAGCGTGTCGTAGTCGGGATACTCCTGCGCCGTGAACTGCAGGATAGCTTTGATCAGGTTGGGCGTCAGGTTCGGGTTGGCCTGCAGCATCAACGCTACGGTTCCCGCGACGACCGGGGTCGCCATGCTCGTGCCGCTCAAGGTCAAGTACGGCGTGTACGACGTCGACAGGAGTCCACCGAGCAGGTATTGCGCCTTGGTCGTGTAGAAGAGGCTGCCCGGCTCCGAGAGCGAGATGGTGCCAAAGCCCGGAGCCACCAGGTCCGGCTTCGCCGCGAAGTCATACATCGTCGGACCGCGCGAGCTGAATGCCGCCATCGTGTCGTCCTGGCGCAAGACGGTGCCGTTCGTGCTCGAAGCGCCCACGGTGATCACCCACGGTGCGTTGCCGGGAGCGCCGATCGCACCGTATTGCGACCTGCCGTCGGCGGCCTTGCCCAGATTGCCGGCGGCGGCCACCACGACGATGCCGGCATCCACCGCCCGCTTTGCCGCTAGGGTGAGTGGGTCGGTGTTGTACGACTCGTAAACACCGGCGCCGAGTGACATGTTGATGACGCGGATGTTGAACTGAGTTTTGTTGGCGACCGCGTAGTCAATCGCCGCAATGATCTGGCTGATCGTGCCCTGGCCCTGGCCGTTGAGCGCCTTCAACGCGATGATGTGCGCGCCAGGCGCGATCGCATTGCGCGTGCCGTTGGAATCGAAGCCGTTGCCGGCGACGATGCCGGCGACATGGGTGCCGTGGCCCCAGTCGTCATACGGCTGCGTGTAGCCGTTCACGAAATCAGCAAAGTGCGCGACGCGCTGGCCGGCGCCCTCGCTGACCGAGAGATCGTCATGCCATGCAGTAATGCCTGAGTCAATGACGGCGACGCCAATGCCGGCACCGTTAAATCCCATCAGCTGCTGCACCGCGCGGGCGCCCACCGTTACCGCGGTGCGGCCGACAAAACCCTGTGCGGGCCGATCGTGATGAATTCGTTTGACCCGCGGATCGTTCGCGAGCGTCTTCAACATCCTGTTCGGCATCCTGGCGGCGCGCGCATTGAGGATGCCAAGGCGGCGGCCGGCTCTGCCGCCCTTGCTCTTGACTATGTTCAACGCGTCACTGTCGTCGTGGAACTCGATGATGACGTTCGACTCGGCGTTGATCTTGTCTTCGACAGCGTCATTCAGATGTCGATCGAGCTTGGCGTGTCGCCGCGCCTTCCTTGCCTCGCGAGCCGTTTGGCTCGCATCGGCCGCGGACACCCTGTTGGCGGGCTTCAACAATTGCGCGTCGGCAGGAACCGCCGGGACCAGAAGCGCGGCAATCAGGCTGAAGAGGATGGCGCGGCCCCACACGGCTTTCTCGGCGCTGCGAACAGAAGCAGACCACTGCATGCCGCCCGATAGAGCAAGTAACAGGCCAGTGCGTCAATTAGCGAATCAATCACAAACTTACTGTCTGCTACAGTCCGCCCCATTCACATTTTTGCGCGGAATTATATGTGTCTAATTCGTACTGCCGGCCGCGGTGGAATCGGTTGTCTGTGACGAATGCTTAGTCCTGTTACGAGACAACAGTTTCGATAAATCGCTGTTAAGTATTGCAATAGCGATGTTTAAATCGCTGAGCTTTTTCGGAACACGCCGTGCCTTTAAGGAACAGCAGCAGCGTGAAAAGCGCGGAAAAAAAAGGCCCGGACACCCCTGGAAATGTCCGGGCCTAACGAGTGACGACGGAAGGTCGGGGACGCGAGCGGGCTATCAGTGAGCGGCCGCCGGCGCCTGAATAATTCGCTGCAGGCGCCAGTCGTCGGCGAGGATGCCCCACAGCACTTGGTCGTAATACTGGCCGTTGCGCAGGAACGAGCGGCGCAGCACGCCTTCCTGCACCGCGCCGATTTTCCGCAGCGCGCCGTTGCCGCGACCGTTGGCGGTGGCCGCGCGCGCTTCCATGCGATACGTGCCGATCACGTCGAACGCGAAGTTCAGGATTAGGCGGGCCCCTTCGGTGAAGATGCCGGAGCCCCAGAACTCGACGCCCATCGCGAAGCCCCACTCCGCCGTGCGGAATCCGGGCTCGAGCGAACGCACCTGGAAGATGCCAATCGCGGTGGTCATGCCCTGCGGGACGATCGCGAAGCACGCGTAATCGCCGACCATGCGCTCACGGTGCGTCCAGGCGATGAAGCGCTCGAAGCCTTCGACCGTGGTCGGTGGCGGCGAGATG
>DASVFC010000417.1:0-7406 GCA_036380235.1 Vicinamibacterales bacterium | reverse complement strand
ACGGACTCGATCGTCGATCAGATCTCCGCGATGGTGTCGGAGCGCTTGACCGATCGCATTCGCGTCGAGCCGGCAGCGCCGGTGATCACGGACTTGATCGTCGATCAGATTTCCGCGGTGGTGTCGGAGCGCTTGGCCGATCGCATTCGCGTCGAGCCGGCAGCGCCGGTGATCACGGACTTGATCGTCGATCAGATCTCGTCGATGGTGTCGGAGCGGTTGACGGATCGCATTCGCGTCGAGCCGACAGCGCCGGTAATCACGGAATCAATCGTCGATCAGATTTCCGCGATGGTGTCGGAGCGATTGACTGATCGCATTCGGGTGGAGCCGGCCGCTCCCGTCATCACCGACGACATCGTACGCCAGATGTCGGCCGCGGTCGCCGACCAACTCCGCAACACGCTGCGCGTGGAGCCGAAAGCTCCGGAGATCACCGCCGAGATGCTCGACCAGATCGCCGGAACCCTGACCGGTCGGCTGCGCGAGTCCGTACGTGTGGAGCCGAAGGCGCCTGAACTGACGGAAGCGATGCTCGATCATGTCGCCGGGGTCGTGGCGGAGCGGCTCAAATCGAGCGTTCGGATTGAGCCGGCTGCGCCGGAACTGACAGACGCCATCCTGGATCGTATTGCCGGGACGTTGGCGTATCGCTTGCGCGAGAGCGTTCAGGTAGAGGCCAAGGCGCCCGAGATTACGGATGCGATGCTGCAAAGCGTGTCCGAACAGGTCGCGGCGCGGCTCAGGGACAGTATTCGTGTCGAGCCGGCGATCCCCGAGCTCAATGGCTCGATGCTCGATCAGATTGCGCACACCGTGTCCGAGCGACTCAGCGGTACGGTCCGCGACAGCGTGCGTGTCGAGACGGTGGCGCCCGAGATTAACGGCGACATGCTCGAACACATGGCGCACCGCGTGTCCGAGCGTCTGCAGTCGGCCATGCCGCCGCCCGCCATCACCGATGAAATGCTCGATCGCGTGTCGGCGCGCGTTGCCGAGCGGATGCAGGGAGCGTTCTCGATCGAGTCGCTGCGCAACTCAATCGCCAGCGAGGTTCGCGAAACCGTCAGGAGCGTGGTGGCGGAGACGTCCGAGCGGCTCGTGCGCGAGGAAATCGAACGGATCAAGTCCCGGGCCCAGTAGCCGGCCGCCGTGAAATAATGGTGGGCTATGCCAGTACCGGAGAAGCCGGCCCTCGAAGGACTCGAGAAGACGCTCGCTGAGCGTTGGGAGCGTGAGGGCACCTACCGATTCGATCGGACCAAAACGCGCGAGCAAATCTATTCGATCGACACGCCACCGCCCACGGTGAGCGGCTCGCTGCACGTCGGCCACGTCTTCTCTTACACACACACCGACATCATCGCGCGCTTCCAGCGCATGCGGGGCAAGGAAGTGTTCTATCCGATGGGCTGGGACGACAACGGCCTGCCCACCGAACGTCGCGTCCAGAACTATTTCGGCGTGCGTTGCGATCCGTCGCTGCCCTACGTGCCCAACTTCACGCCGCCTGAGAAAGCGGAGAAACAGCCGATCTCGGTGTCGCGTCCGAACTTCATCGAGTTGTGCACGAAGCTGACCGTCGAAGACGAGAAGGCCTTTGAGAACCTGTGGCGGCATCTCGGTTTGTCGGTCGACTGGTCGATGACTTACGCCACCATCGGCGCCGATGCGCAGCGGGTCTCCCAGAAAATGTTCGTACGCCTGCTGGCGAAGAAGCTGGCGTATCAGGTGGAAGCCCCGACGCTGTGGGACGTGGATTTCAAGACCGCCGTTGCGCAGGCCGAGCTCGAAGATCGCGAGCAACCTGGCGCGTACCACAAGATCCACTTTTACCGGGAACCGGGAGCCGGGAGCCGGGAGCCGGTCGCGATTGAAACGACGCGGCCGGAATTGATTGCGGCGTGCGTTGCGCTGGTGGCGCATCCGGATGATGCGCGTTACCAGCACCTGTTCGGCACCGAGGTGATCACCCCGCTCTTTGGTGTCAAGGTGCCGGTCAAGGCGCATGCGCTGGCCGATCCGGAAAAGGGCAGCGGCATCGCGATGATCTGCACGTTCGGCGACACCACCGACGTGACGTGGTGGCGCGAATTGAAGTTGCCGGTCCGCGCCATCGTGCAGGCCAACGGCACGCTCGGCCCGGTGACGTGGGGCGCGCCAGGCTGGGAGTCGCTGGACGCGCCGCGGGCGCAGAGCGCCTACGACCAGCTTGCCGGGTTGTCGTCGAAGAAGGCGCAGGCAAAGATCGTCGAGTTGTTGCGCGAGAGCGGCGACCTGCAGGGCGACCCGAAGCCGATTACCCACGCCGTCAAGTTCTACGAGAAGGGCGATCGGCCGCTCGAGATCGTCACCAGCCGCCAGTGGTTCATCAAGACCATCGATTTCAGGGACGAGTTCATCAAGCGCGGCCAGGAAATCAGCTGGCATCCCGAGTACATGCGCCTGCGCTTTGAGAACTGGGTGAACGGGCTCAACGGTGACTGGTGCATCAGCCGCCAGCGATTCTTCGGCGTGCCATTCCCTGTGTGGTATCCGCTTCGCGACAACGGCCGCGTCGACTACGACAACCCGCTGATCGCGGAAGAGTCGCGGCTGCCGATCGATCCGTCTACCGACGTGCCGACCGGCTACCGTGAGGATCAGCGCGGCAAGCCCGGCGGCTTTGTCGGCGATCCCGACATCATGGACACGTGGGCGACATCGTCCGTCTCGCCGCAACTGGTGACGTTCTGGGACAGCGATCCGGAACTCTTCGCGCGCACGTTCCCGATGGACTTGCGTCCGCAGGCCCACGACATCATCCGAACCTGGTTGTTCTCTTCGGTCGTGCGGGCGCACTTCGAGAACAACTCGGTGCCCTGGACCAACGCCGCGATCTCGGGTTGGGTGCTCGATCCCGATCGCAAGAAGATGTCGAAGTCCAAAGGCAACGTGGTGACGCCTTTGGCGATGCTCGAGGACTACGGCTCCGACGGTGTGCGCTATTGGGCGGCGCGCGGCGGCCCGGGCGTGGATACCGCGTTCGACGTCGGCCAGATGAAGATCGGCCGCAAGCTGGCGATGAAGGTGCTCAACGTATCCAAATTCGTCCTCGGCGGCGATCCGCAGGACGGCGCGGTGACGGAGCCGCTGGACCGCGGCATGCTGCAGAACCTTGCCGCACTCGTAGATGAGGCGACCGCCGAGCTCGACAACTACGAGTACGCGAAGGCCCTGGCGAAGATCGAATCCTTCTTCTGGGATTTCTGCGACAACTACGTCGAGGCCGCAAAATCTCGCAAGTACGGCGACTTCGGTGTCGAAGCGGCCGCATCGGCGTCAACCGCCATGCGGCTGGCGCTGTCGGTGCTGTTGCGTTTGCTGGCGCCGTATCTCGCGTTCGCATGCGAAGAAGTGTGGTCGTGGACCAATAGCGGCTCCGTTCATCGTGCCGCCTGGCCGACCCGAGACGAAATTCTTCACGTATCCGGCACCGACGCGACGGCGCAACAGGCGCTGCTGCATGTCACCGAGGCGTTGAACGTGATTCGCAAGGGCAAGGTCGATCAGAAAGTGTCGATCGGCACGCCGGTGCAGGAAATCGTGTATCAGGCTGACGACGAGGCGATTGCGTGCCTAAGGCTGGTGGAGCGCGACCTCAAGGCCGCATCCCGCACCGACTCATTGGTTCTGAAGGCTGGTGCCGAGACCGGGGTGCAGATCACGCTCAAGCCTCCAGTTGAGGCGTGATGATCCCCGACAGACTGACGCCGGAGGCCTACCGCGATCTGGTGCGGCACGCACTGGCCGAGGATCGCGGCGCCGGTGACGCCACCAGCGCCGCGACGATTCCCGCCACGCAACGCGCGCGCGGCACCATCCTCGCGAAGTCCGATCTCGTCGTCGCCGGCATCGACGTCGCCGCCGAGACATTCAGGCAGGTCGATCCATCCGTGGTATTCGAGGTCCGTTGGGGCGACGGTTCGCGCGTGCAGCGCGGCGAGGTGGTTGCGGAAGTTCGCGGTCAGGCGCGCGCCCTCTTGGAAGCGGAACGGACCGCGCTCAACTTTCTGCAGCGGCTCTGCGGGATCGCCGCGTTGACGGCCAAGTTCGTCGACGCCGCCGCCAACCAGATCACAATCCTGGACACGAGGAAGACGACGCCGGGCTTCCGCGTGCTCGAAAAGTATGCCGTCCGCTGCGGCGGCGCTACCAACCATCGTCATCGCCTGGATGACGGGATCCTGATCAAGGACAACCACAAGCGCCTTGCCGGCGGCGTTCGTGCGGCGGCCGAGCGCGCGTTGCAGAATGCCGGCGGTCTGCCGGTGGAAGTGGAAGTGGAGAACCTCGAGGAGCTCGAGCAAGCGCTCGCGAGTGGCACGCCGAGGATCCTGCTCGACAACTTCACCACCTACGACATTCGCGAGGCGGTGAAGCGCGTCGCGGGTCGTGCCTCGATCGAGATCTCCGGCGGTGTCACGCTCGAGCGGATTCCGGAGCTGGCCACCACCGGGGCTGATTTCGTATCGATCGGCGCGCTGACGCATTCCGCCCCGGCCGCAGATTTGAGCTTCGAGCTCGAGCCGATGTGAGTACCGAGATTCGCTGGTTTGATTCGGTGCCATCGACGATGGACGTGGCGGCGTCGCTGGTAGCCGAAGGTGCACTTCATGGCGTGGTCGTCGCCGCGCGCGAGCAGACGGCCGGGCGCGGACGCCGCGGCGCCACCTGGGAGTCGCCGCCCGGCGCCGGTTTGTATTTCTCCTTCATCGCGCGGCCGACTGCTCAACAGGTCTCATTGGTGACCCTTGCCGCCGGCGTCGGCGTATGTGAGGCTGTTGCCAAGGCGACTGGTCTGGAACCGCTGTTGAAGTGGCCCAACGATCTATTGGTGGGGCGCCGCAAGCTTGCCGGCATCCTCGCAGAAGGGTACGCCATCGGATCGTCCGAGCAGGCGATCGTGATCGGCGTCGGCGTCAACGTTCTGCGTGCAGCACACCCGCCGGATGTGGCCGAGCGAGCGACGTCGCTCCAAGAAGAGCTCGGACGTTCCGTTGATCGCGACACGTTGTTGAACGAGATCGTGGTCGCTCTCGACCGTCGGCTGGTGGCGCTCTCGGACGACCCCGGTGATATCCTGCGATCGTGGCGCGCGAGCTCGCCGAGTTCGGTGGGAACGCGCGTGGAATGGGACGGCCGCCACGGCGTGACCGCCGGTATCGACGACAGCGGCGCGTTGCTCGTCAACACGTCGGCCGGCGTCGAACGAATCATTGCCGGACACCTTCACTGGACCCTGTAGACCATGCTCCTGGCGATTGACGTTGGCAACACCAACATCGTGATCGGCGTCTTCCGCGGCAACACGCTGGTGCACACCTGGCGGCTGACGACGATTCGCGAGCGCACCGCCGACGAGCTCGGCATCCTGATCACCAACTTGTGCGAGCGGAATGAGATCCGGAACGTCGACATCTCCGGCATCATTGTCGCGTCGGTGGTGCCGCCATTGACGGCAACGCTGCTGACCATGGTCAGTGAGTACTTCGGCCGCGTGCCGCTGCTGTTCGAGCCGGCGCTGAATGGCGGCATGCCGATTCTGATCGACAACCCCGGCGAGGTCGGCGCCGATCGCGTCGCCAACGGCATTGCCGCATTTGCAAGCTACGGCAAGGGTCTGCCGCTGATCATCGTGGATTTCGGCACGGCGACGACGTTCGATGCGGTGTCGGCGAAAGGTGAATACCTTGGCGGCATCATTTGCCCGGGACCGACCGTGTCTGCCGAGGCGTTGTTTCAGCGCGCCGCCAAGCTGCCGCGCATCGACGTCCGCAAGCCGCCACGTGTGATCGGCACCAACACCATCGCGGCGATGCAATCGGGACTGTTCTGGGGATACGTCGACATGGTCGAAGGGCTGCTGCGACGCATGAAGACCGAGCTCGGCGGCGCCGCGACGGTGCTCGCCACCGGCGGACTGGCGTCGGTGGTGGCGCCCGAGTCGGCACTGATCGAGCATGTCGATCACGATCTCACGTTGCATGGCTTGCGCCTGGTCTGGCAACGCGCCACTGATTGACACCGATTCGTCACCGAATGTGAGCGAGCGATTGTGATTGACGTTGAATCCTATTGCCGCGATCTCGAAGCGTATCTCTGCCGGAAGAACGACGGCCATCTGATCCGCATCACCGGTCCGGCGTTCGAGAAAGTGCAAGGCTGGGCGCATCAAGGCATTCCTTTGAAAGTGGCCGAAGCCGGAATCGATCGCTACTTCGAGCGCTACTACCGCAAGGGTCCGCGGCGGCGCCCGGTGCAGATCGCGTTCTGCGAACCCGACGTGCTCGATGCCTTCGACGACTGGCGCCGTGCCGTCGGCATTTCGCGCGTCGCTGCCGACGTGGACGGCGGCCCGGAGGTCGAGGAGCCGCTGCCTGAATCACGGCCGCGCAAATCACTGGCGTCGCAGATTGAAAGTGCGCTGGCGCGCCTCACCGTACTACGCGGCGGCGATAAGGCGGGCCCTCGGCTCGGCGCCGCGCTGGATGGCGCCGTGCGCGCGCTCGATGCAATCCGCGCCGATGCCTCACGCGCGCGCGGCGACGCCCGCGACGAGATCATCGAACGCATGTCGGCGATCGACGATCAACTGCTGGCGGCGGCGGTCGACTCGCTCGATGCCGATACGCGCAGCAAGTATGAGAAGGAGGCCGATGTCGAGCTGGCGCCGTTCCGCGCGCGCATGGCAGACGACGCTTACCGGCAATCACGCCGCGCCGCCGTGCATCGGCTGGTGCGCCATCATTTCGGGCTGCCGACGCTATGAACCGCGGCGATCGACTGCGTCTCACGGTGGAGCGGCCGGCAGCTGGCGGCCGGATGATCGCGCGGCATGAGGGCGCGATCGTCTTCGTGTCCGGCGCCATTCCGGGAGAGATCGTTGAAGCGGAAATCGAGAAGGTCCAGCGCGGCACCGCGTGGGCGATCACGAAGACGGTGCTGCAACCGTCGCCCGATCGGGTTGACGGCGCACCGGACGGTGCGTGCGGCGGCTCGGTGCTGGCGCACATCGCCTACGAGCGGCAACTGGCGCTGAAGGCCGCGATTGTCGCGGACACGTTCCGCCGCCTTGGGCGCATCACGCTGGATGCGCCAGTGCAGGTCGTCGGCTCGCCGATCGACGGCTACCGCATGCGCGCCCGCCTGCACATGCGAAACGGGAAGATCGGTTTCTTTCGCGAAGGCACGCACAGCCTGTGCGACGCGCGCGCCACGCGCCAGCTGCGCGACGATGCGATGGATGCGATTGTCGAGCTCGAGGGCGCGCTCGCGGTGCTCGATCGACCGACGGTCGCCGAGATCGAACTCTCCGAGAACGTCGACGCCAGCGAACGCGCGGCGCATTTCGAGCTGGTCGTCGA
>DASVFC010000416.1:0-2815 GCA_036380235.1 Vicinamibacterales bacterium | reverse complement strand
CACGCGCTCCGGCCGCGGATCGTCGAGCAGCGGCTCGAGCGCATTCGCATCGCCAGCCCGTTCCTCGTCAGGTCGGTCGATCCACCGGTCGATCACGCACACGGCAAGATGGTGATCGGCTTGCGACGCCTGGGCAAGCGGGTGGTGTGGCAACTCGAAGGCGACTTGTTCCTCGTCATTCACCTGATGATTGCCGGGCGTTTCAAGGCCCTCGACCGCGGCGCGAAGATCCCGGGCAAGGTCGGACTGGCCGCGTTCGACTTTCCGGACCTATCGCTGATCCTCACCGAAGCGGGTTCGCAGCGGCGAGCCTCGCTGTACCTCGTCCGAGGCGAAGCGCAGCTTGCCGCGCACGATCCAGGCGGCCTCGAGGTGCTTACCGCCAGTGTCGACCAGTTCGCCGCCGCGCTCACACGCGAGAATCACACCCTGAAGCGCGCCCTCACCGATCCGCATCTGCTGAGCGGCATCGGCAACGCCTACTCGGACGAGATTCTGCACGCGGCCAAGATGTCGCCGATGGTGCTCACTCGTAAGTTGACGCCGCAGCAGATAGAGCAGTTGCATGCGCACACCATCGGCGTGCTCACCAAGTGGCGCGATCAGCTGATTGCTGAGACCGGTGAGAAGTTTCCCGAGAAGGTGACGGCGTTTCGCGACGGCATGGCCGCGCACGGACGCTATGGCAAGCCTTGCCCGGTATGCGGCACGCCGATTCAGCGTATTCAGTACGCCGCTAACGAGGCCAACTATTGCCCGACCTGCCAGACGGGCGGCAAGTTGCTTGCCGACCGTGGCTTGTCGAGGCTTCTCAAGGATGACTGGCCGAAGTCGCTCGAGGAGTTGGAGCGGCGCAAGGCCAACCTGCGCTAGCCCTCCGCTTCCACGAACTCCTGTTCGCGCGCCTCGGCAACCTGCGGCGCCGCCGCGGGATCGACATCACGTTCGAACGTCAGGCAATCCGCCAGGTAGTCGTGCGCGGCGTCGTCAGTGCGTGTCAGCAGTGCATCGAGGGGACTGGGATGGTGTAACTGGCGCTCGCGCACCTGGATGTTCGGATATGTGCCGTCTTCGTGGCGGGGCACGTAGCGATGCCAGAAGTCGATGTGCCAGCGGACAAACTGGCGCACACGTTCGAGCCCATGGTCGTCCGCACCCCAGTGTGCCTTTGCCAGCGTGATATAGCGGCGATAGATCACCAGCCGCTCCTCGGCGGTGATGTCCCAATAACCTTCGTTGACCTCGCGAAACAGCCAGGGTTTGATCAACACACCACGCGCACTCATTACGCCCGCGGCGCCCGATCTTGCCAGCGCGGTGGTCACGTCTTGCGGGAACAGCACGTCGCCATTGCCGACCACCGGCACCGGCACGGCATTGACGACGGTGCCGATGGCTTCCCAGTCAGCCGCAAAGCGATAGCGCGCGTTGCGCGTGCGGCCGTGGACGAAAATCGCATCCACGCCGCCATCGACGGCAGCGCGCGCCTGGTCGATCACGTTGCGCATCTCTTCGTTCCATCCCAACCGGAGCTTGACGGTGACCGGAATGCGGCTCACCGACTTCTTCATCGATTCGACGATCCGGCGAATGCGCGCGGGCTGGCGGCCGAGCGAGGCGCCAATTCCCTTGCGTGTGAAGTGATCGATCGGGCAGCCGCAATTCAGATCCACGAAATCTGCACCACGAGCTTCGACCAGCGCCGCTGCCCAGCCGATCTCTTCGGGATTGGTTCCCGCCAGCTGCACGCCGAAGAAGGGCTCGCCCTCGAACTTGCGTATCAGCGCGAACTCGCCTTTGCGCTTCTGTTTAAGCCGGCGTGCGACGGTCATCTCGCTCACGGTGACGCGCGCGCCAAGCTCCACGCACAATTTCCGATAGGGCAGGTTCGAGCCCTTCGTCATCGGCGCCATGACGACGGCACCGGTCAGGGCTTCTCGAAGAGTCATCAAACAATGCTAGCCTGACGCATGCGATTTGTTGTCGTTGTCCTTGCGTTTGTTGGCGCCACCGTTTCGGCGCAGGCGCCGGCAAAACACTTCCTGTGGAAGGTTGAGGCGCCAACCGGGGCCGCCGCATACCTGCTGGGTTCGCTGCATGTGCTTGCCGCCGATTCGTATCCGCTCCCGGCGGCCATCGACAAGGCTTTCGCAGAGTCAAAGACGCTGGTCGAGGAGATCGATCTCGACGAGATGAGCGATCCGATGGCGATGATGGGTGCACTCTCGAAAGCAATGCTGACCAACGGGCAGACGCTCGATCAGATCGTCGCCCCGGCGACCTATGCGGAAGTGAAAAAGCGGGCCGCGGCGACCGGCATGCCGATGCTGGCGCTCGACCGCATGAAGCCGTGGCTTGTTGCCGTGACCCTGATGGCGCCGACGCTGGAGGCGGCCGGCTTCAAGCCGGAGTTCGGAGTCGACCGTCACTACTTCGATCGCGCGAAGACGCAAGGCCTCAAGCGGCAGGCGCTCGAAACGATCGCGTATCAGCTCGATCGATTTGACTCGATGCCGATGCCGGTCCAGGAGGCGCTGCTCAAGGCCACTATCGAGGATCTCGATACGCAGGTCTCAGGCGTGAAAGAGATGGTGCGCGCATGGGCGAACGGCGATCTGGCGACGGTAGAGAAGCTGACGCTGACGTCGTTCAAGGACTCACCCGAGCTTTACCGGGCGTTGCTGGTGGAGCGCAACGAGAACTGGGTGCCGCAGGTGGAGAAGTGCCTCAGCGACAGTGCCGGCTGTTTCATCGTCGTCGGCGCCGCGCATCTGGTTGGGCGTGACGGCCTGCCGGCGTTGCTCGCCAAGAAAGG
>DASVFC010000415.1:0-6468 GCA_036380235.1 Vicinamibacterales bacterium | reverse complement strand
GATAAGTCGCGCCGCAAGCAGCGCGTCGAGGTCCGCCCCGCCGCCACCGGCACCGACGGGATGGCCGCGGTGGCCGTCCCGGTGTCGCAGCCGCTGACGGAGATCACTGAGGTCGACATCCAGCGCGCCGGCTTTGGCGTGCTCTAGGGATCAGGGAGCAGGGATCCGGGAGCCGGGAGCCGGGAGCCTGGAACCGCAATCTGCAATCAGAAATCTCCAATCTGCAATCAGCTAAGATCGTTGCGTGATCACGGTTGCTGTACGTCACGTCGTGCCGGCAACGCCGCGCACACGGATCATCAGCCTCGATTTTTCAGCGACACCTTTTGCGTTTACCGCCGGGCAGGCGGTGATGCTGGGCTTGCACGGCTCACCGCTGCGAAAGGCGTACTCGATTGCTTCGGCCCCGTGGGAGCTCGAGAAGACCGCGCAATTGCAGGTGCTCGCACAGGTTGACGACACCGGCGGCCCCGATCCGCATCTCGAGCTGGCGGCGTCGGGAACCTTGCTCGATCTCGAGGGCCCGTTCGGCTCCTTCTTCTTGCCGGCAATAACGGATAACGGCTTGTTGTTCGTGGCGGGCGGTACCGGCATCGCGCCGCTGCGCTCGATGTTGATCGACCGCATGTCGCGTCCGTCGAACGAGCCGATGGCGCTGGTTTACAGCGCCCGCTCGCCTGAGGAATTCGCGTTTCGGACAGAACTGGATGCGTTGCGGGCCGCAGGCAGGCTGGCGATGCACTTTACGGTGACGCGAAGTCCCGACGCCGGTTGGACGGGCCGTCGCGGCCGGATCGACCGCTCACTGCTCGAGAACGCGCTGCCGTCGGCGAGAAGCCATTGCCTGATCTGCGGGCCGCAACAACTCGTCAACGACGCCAAGGCGTTGCTGGCGACACTCGGTGTGGATGAAAGCCGACTGCTGGTAGAGAAGTTTTAGCTGATCGCTATCGCCGATTACAGATCGGGCTCCGGCTCCCGGCTCCCGGAGCTTTACATCCCCAGGATGTGGAAGCCGGCATCCACCATCAACACTTCGCCAGTGACACCGCGGCCGGCATCGCTCAGCAGGAACGCCGCTGCGTCTCCCACTTCCGACGTTTCGATGGCGCGGCGCAACGGCGCCTTCTCGCGCACGACACCGAGAATCGACGAAAAACCGCCGATGCCCGCCGCTGCCAGCGTCTTCACCGGCCCGGCCGAGATCGCGTTGACCCTGATGTTCTCGGGACCAAGATCCGCGGCGAGGTAGCGAACCGATGATTCGAGCGCGGCCTTCGCCACGCCCATCACGTTGTAGTTTGGAAATACCCGATCGCTGCCAAGGAACGTGAGCGTGAGGACGCTGCCGCCGCCGCGTGCGGCCATCAGCGGCTGCGCGCCGCGCGCCAGCGCGATCATCGAGTAGGCGCTGATGTCGAGCGCCTGCCTGAAGCCCTCGCGGGTGGTGTTGAGAAAACGCCCGGTGATTTCTTCGCGCGCGGCGAAAGCGGCGCCATGCACCACGAAATCGAGGCCGCCATGCGTCTCCTGGATCTTTGCGTAGACGCTCGCGATCTCCTCGTCTTTGGAGACGTCGAGCGGCAGCACCATCGGCCGCGGCGTGAGCGTGTCCGCCAGTTCGCCGACATGTTCTTCGAAGCGACCTTGATAGGTGAGAATCAGCGTGGCGCCGGCCTTTGAGGTGGCCTGCGCGATCGCCCACGCGAGCGAACGATGGTTCGCCACGCCGACGATCAGCCCAACCTTCGCGGTGAAATCCGGCATTAGCGGTTCTTCTTGCCGCCGCGCCGACGCCGACCGCCGCCCTGACCCTGTGCGGGACCCTGGCCGTTGTTGCCCTGACCTTGCCCGTGATCGCGGAAGCGCATCGGGCCGATGTGATCGAGGTTGCCGCCGCCGGGACGCCGGCGGCCGCCACGGAACTTGTTCTGGCCGCTGGCTTGACGTTGTCCGTTGCGCCGGTTGTGCAGGGATTGAATCGTGAACTCAGGAATCTTGCGATCGGCGGGCGCCTGGCCGTCAGGCCTCGGGAACGTGGCGCGTATCAAAGAGCGCCGGAAGAAGCCGCCGTCTGCGGGCTCATCGGGTTCTGCCTGCTCGACGGATTCATTTCGCTCAACCGGTTCGACCGCGTTGATCGGTTGCGGTTCGATGGACTGTTCAATCGGATCGTCGTCAACAGCCGCGACGGCACGTTCATCCGGAGGCGTGACCTCCGCATACTCAGTTTCAGCAACCGCGGGGTGAGGCTTGGGCACCGCGCCGTTCATGCCTTCCAGCACCTGGTTGAACAAGGCGGGAGGTTGCGTCTTTCGCCGCGGCGACGGGACCTTGGCTTCCTTGTATTCGTGCTCCGCGTCGCAAACGCCGCAACGCGTCCGTCTAATTTCGTCGTCGATCATCGCCACAATGGCGTGATCGGTGATACGGCGCTCGCGCGGACAATAGTCGTCCAGCACGTCGCCGGGCCGATACCGGCGGTCTTGCATGCAACTCCCCTAAGAAAATCCAGCGAGCTTCCCGCTAAGCCGCACCGGTACTTCCGTCGTTCTTCCTATCGAGACATGAACCGCGGTCCTCGAACTGTCTGAACCGAGGATTATGTTGGTGCGGGAAGCGCCTAACGAAGGGCGCAGGGCACCCGGAATATATCAGACGGCTCAGCCGCTCGCAAGCCAGGCCCTTGTTTCAGCCAACGCCGCCGCTACCGCATCAGGATGCGTCGATTGGGGCGTTTTCCTGGCGCGCACCGAGGCGGCCGCGGTCACCCGCTCTTTCACGTCATCCGCAAACAAATCGCTCGACTGGCGCCACTCGGCCACCGAGAGCGATTCGAAGTCCCGCTTCTCTTGTAGCAAACGCCGCACCATCGCGCCTACCACTTCGTGCGCCTGGCGGAACGGCATGCCGCGCGACACGAGATAGTCGGCCACGTCTGTGGCGAGCAGCAGTCCTGCCGCGGCGCGGCCCGTACGGTCGGGATGCAGCGTCAGCTTGCCGATCACCGCCGCAGTAGCATCGAGCGACACGGCCAGCGTGTCTTCCGCATCGAACAAAGGCTCTTTGTCTTCCTGCAGGTCCTTGTTATAGCCGGTCGGCAGGCCCTTCATCGTCACCAGGAACCCCGTGAGGTTGCCAATCGCGCGCCCCGCTTTGCCGCGCACCAGCTCCAGCGGATCAGGGTTCTTCTTCTGCGGCATCATGCTGCTGCCGGTGGCCGAGGAATCGGCGAGCTCGAAGAACGCGAACTCTTCGCCGGTCATCAGGATGAAGTCCTCCGCGATTCTCGACAGGTGCACCATCGACAACGCCACCGCATGCAGGAAGCTCGCGGCAAAATCCCGATCCGACGAGGCATCCATACTGTTGGGGACGACGCGGGCAAAGCCAAGCTTTTGAGCGAGGAACGCGGTGTCGATCGCATACCCGGTGCCGGCGATCGCCCCGGAGCCCAGCGGCAGCGCATTCGCTTCTTCGCGCGCTGCCTCGAGACGCGCGTAATCACGCCGTAACGCGGCCGCGTGGCTCAACAAGAAATGCGACACCAGCACCGGCATCGCGCGACGAAGGTGCGTGTATGACGGCATCAGCGCATCGCCAGCTTGCTCCGCCTGATCCGCGAATGCGGCGATCGCAGCGCGCAGCTTCTGTTGCAGCAGCGGAATGCGGCGGCGCAGATACAAACGTAGATCGACCGAGACCTGCTCGTTACGGGAGCGGCCGGTGTGCAGCCGGCGTCCGGCATCGCCGACGCGCGCCACCAGCTGGCGTTCAACGAAGCTGTGCACGTCCTCGTCGTCGCCGCCGACCCAGGACGGGTTGCTGCGGCCCTGCTCGAGGATCGCGATCAGACCTTCAGTGATCGCTTTCGTATCAGCGTCGGCGAGCACGCCCGCCCGAGCAAGGGCCTCCGCCCACGCGAGGCTGCCCGTCACGTCGTCTTCGAACAACCGTCGATCGAAGGGAAACGACACGCCGAAATCGAACGCCGCCGGATCAGGCGCCGAGTCAAACCTTCCCGACCATAACGGTTTACTCATTGCTGATTGCTCACTGCCGGTTGCCCGTTGCGCGTCCGCCTGCCCACTACTTGCGCGGCGCCCTTGAACAATCGTACCCGAATCGTCCCGGTCATCTGTTCCGACGTCGCATTGACGTATGCATCGATGCCGGCGCGGAGCGGGTCGAACCATTCCCCACGATCGATCGCCTCCACGTACGCCAGCGACACCGCGGTGTCGAACCGCTGCTGCGACTCCGAGGAGACGAAGCGCCACAACTCGGCGTGGGCCAGGTGCAGCACGACCGCCGCAGGCGCCTCGTAGAGCGCGCGCGAGCGACGGCCGTCGGCCCTTACCTTGATTCGATCGAGACGGCCAACACCGTGCTCACCGGCAATCGTCTGCAAACTTTCAATCAGCTCGCCAAAGCGCATCGTCACCCCGTTGATGCCGACCGCGGCGCCGCGCTCGAACTCGATCTCGACGTGCGCCATCCTGCCTGGTGTGTCGGCGAGGTTCTTCGTCGCCTTGAACAAGCGATCGTCGGGCTCGACGGCCCCGTCATCGTTCCGGCGGCCAATGGTTCGGCCCCAGAGGTTGTCGTCGATGCGGTTCTCGATTTCTGCCGGTGCTTTCTCGGCGGCCTGCGCCATGAAACCGACTTCCTCGGCGCAGGCGATCTCGGTCAACGACGGATTGAGCGTTGCGATCGGCTGCGCGAGGCGGCGCCGGTCGCGGCCAGTGGCGCCATGCGATACGAAGGCCGCCTTTTCGATGTCCGCGATCTCTACGAGCGACGCCGCGATCAACGGGCGGCTGAGCGCGGTGGCCATCGGATAGCGCGCATCCGACAACGCGCCCGCCTTCAGCGACGGCAACACGATCTCGCGCGCGAACTCGTCGCGCTTGTCGAGCACGTGCGCGCGGACGGCGCCGTCAGACAGCGCGCGGGCGCGAATCTCGGCGAGATCAGCGGACTGCCCGAGATCGAGAGTGACGGTGACGACGTCGGCTTCGTGACGATCGATCAGCCAGGACACGGCGGCGGACGAGCGCGCGCCGCCTGAATAAGCCAGCACTACGGTCTTCTTCAACTTGCGAGGTCCCTCAGTTTCTTTACCACCTGCTGCGCGTTCTTGGCGTCGCGCGCGATGATCAGGATGGTGTCATCGCCGGCAAGCGTGCCGACTACTTCTTCCAGGCGAGCGCGATCGATGGCCAGGCCGAGCAATTGCGCCTGCCCGGCGCCGGTCTTCAACACCACCAGTTGTTGTACCGGTTCGATGTTGAGCAGGTACTCCGCCAACGCGCGTCCCAGCGTGCCCATGGTCGTCGGCGTTGGCGACGATTGGGCGCCGGCGGCCTGGTAAGCGCCGTCCGCGGACCGCTTCATCAGCCCGAGTTCCTTGATGTCGCGCGACAACGTGGCCTGGGTGACTTCGAAGCCGCGTTGCGCGAGGCGCTGCCGGAGTTGCTCCTGGCTGCGGACCGCTTCCTGTTCCACGACGTCGAGAATGGCGGACTGCCTCCTGGCTTTCATACTTATACGCCTGAGTGAATCAGTATACACAAAACTTGCGAATAACAGCGGACTTTCTTGTTGACATCTGGAAAGTTATGCATGTATAAATATTCCTCTGGGCGCATAGTTTTCCGGCGTCCTGTATACAGAGCTGATGCATACGACCGAGGTTGTGAACGAAACGGCAGAGGACAAGCGGCAGACCCGCAAGCTCGTACGCGTGGCGATTGCCGGGGCGAGCGGCTTTGCGGGCCAGGAACTGATCCGCCTCCTCGCGCGCCATCCGAATGTCGTAATTACCGTCGCCACCGGATCGCAGGCCACCAGCACGCCGCGCCGGCTGCCGTCGCTGGCGAAGATCTGGGACGGCACCGTCGTGCCGTTGGACGTCGATGCGCTGTCGGCCGACGCCGTATTCCTGGCGCTGCCGGAAGCGGCGTCGGCTGAACTTGCGCCAACATTGTTGAAGTCGGGCATGCGGGTCGTCGATTTGTCGGGTGCGTTCCGGCTCCGCGATGCCGCGGCCCGCACGAAGTGGTATCCGGCGACGGCGTCGTTGCCGGAAGGCGTGGCCTACGGGCTGACCGAGTTCGAGCTCGAGTCGATCGCGAACGCGAACCTCGTTGCCAATCCCGGCTGCTACCCCACGGCGTCGCTGCTCGGCTTGTTGCCGCTGCAGCGCGCAGGGCTGCTGCAGCCGAACGCCGACATCGTGATCGATGCGAAGTCGGGCATCTCGGGTGCGGGCAAGGCCGCAACCGAGCGCACGCACTTCTCGGAAAACCACGGCAGCGTGGCGGCGTACAACGCGTTCGGCCACCGCCACACGCCGGAGATGGAACAGGCGCTCGATCGGCCGGTGACGTTCGTGCCGCACCTGGTGCCGCTCGACCGCGGCATCCTGTCGAGTCTGTATGCGCGCCTCGTGCCCGGCACCACAGC
>DASVFC010000414.1:0-5208 GCA_036380235.1 Vicinamibacterales bacterium | reverse complement strand
ACGCCGGCAAAGGCGGCGAGCGCCGCGGAAATGCCAAAGGTCACCATCGCGACCCGGCTGGTATCGATGCCGACCAGCAACGCGCCCTCGGGATTCTGGGCGGTGGCGCGAATGGCGGCGCCGGCAACGGTCCGCGTCAGGAACACGAGCAGCGCCGTCATCAGCGCCGCGGCAGCGCCGAGGAGAATCAGCCGGTGCGTGGTGACCAGCAGGCCAAACACCGAGACCACTCCACCATACGGCGCGTCCATGTGTCGAAACTCTTCGCCCCAGATGTTCTGCGCCACCGCTTCGAGGAATAACATCATGCCGAGCGCGGCGATCATCGAGTTGAGGTGAGGTGCGTTGCGCAGCGGCCGGAACACCAGCCGCTCGAGAAGGACGCCGAGGATGGCGACCGCGATCACCGCCGCGATCATTGCGGTCCAGTAGTTCAGGCCGGCACGCGTGGCGGCATAAGCTATGTAGGCGCCGAGCATGAACAACTGGCCGTGGGCGAAATTGGGCACCTGCATGGTGCCGTAGATCAGCGTCAGGCCAAGCGCGACCAGGCTGTAGACGCTTCCCGTAACAAGACCGTTGAGGACTTGCTGGGCAAACAGCTCCATCTCACGCGTGGTAGTAGCGGACCAGCCATTCGGCGGCGCAAGCCGGCTTGGCCGCGCCGTCTCGCTCGACCAGCACCTGCCAGGTGGCCTGCACCCCGCCTTCAATCGGCGCGATCTGTTGCAGCGTGCAGCGGCCCCTGACACGCGAGCCGGCGGGCACCGGCGCCGGGAAACGCACCTTGTTCAAGCCGTAGTTGATCGCCATGCGGGTGCCGGTAACGGCGCCGACCGCGTCGCGCAGCAACGAGCTGATGAGCGACAGCGAGAGGAATCCGTGTGCGATCGTCGTGCCGTAAGGCGACTCCCGCTGGGAGCGATCGGCATCGACGTGAATCCATTGGCGATCGCCGGTGATATCCGCAAACTGCGTGATCGCATCTTGCGCCACCTCGCGCCACGGCGACACGAACTCCCTCCCGACCGCCTCGCCCAGCTGCGCGACATCAATCGCACCCGTCGCACCCGTGGCACCCGTGGCACCCGTGGCACCCGTTGCACCCGTTGCACCCGCGTCTTTCGTCACAACGGGTAACGATTCGCCTCGATGATTGCGTCGGCAATGCGGCGGCGCGCCGCGATGGTGTCGACCGGCACGTGATGCAGCAGCGTATGCACCTTTTCGATCGAGTCGGCAGCGTGCGGCTCGGCGATTGCCGAGAGCGCGTTCTTCGCCGCGTGAAACAGCCGATCGACGCTATCTGACGCGAACACGCGAACCATGTCGGTGGCGATGGCGGCGTAGCTGCCGCCGCGCGCATTGATCTTGTCGGCGCGCAGAATGGCGCTTTCAAGTGCGTACACCTCGATGGCCATGTCGGCGAGGCGCGACGCCACTTCCTGCTCGCTGCTGAATGCCTTGCCGTATTTCTGCGTCGCTTGCGAGATCAGCCACAACGTCAACTGCTTGGCGCGCGACAGCAGCGTGCCATCGGCGCTGTCGATGCCGCGCGCGGCGCCGAGGATCGCGTCGGCAAGCGCCGGACTCTTGGCGAGGCGGGTGCCAACGATCAGCCGGTTGATCTCGTTGGTGCCTTCGTAAATCCGGGTAATGCGTGCGTCGCGGTAGGCGCGCTCCGCCGGGAATTCACGCGAGTAGCCGTTGCCGCCGTAGACCTGCAGCGCCTCGTCCACGACGTAGGCCAACGCTTCGCTGCTCCACACCTTGTTGATCGAACATTCGATCGCAAACTCCTCGATCGTCTTCATCACCGCCGGCAGGTCATTGCTGTCGACCTTGTTCAGTGCCTCGTCCACCTCGCCGAGCGCGCGGAACACCATCGCGTCACCAACAAAGCAGCGCACGCCCATCTCGGCGATCTTGTGCTTGACCAGCCCGAAGCTGGCGATGCTCTGGCCGAATTGCTTGCGCCCAATCGCGTAGCGCACCGCGCCGGTGAGCGCCTGCTTGGCACCGCCGATGTTGCGGGTGCCGAGCTTGACGCGGCCGAAATTGAGGATGTTGAAAGCCACCTTGTGGCCCTCGCCGATGGTGCCAAGCACGTTCTCTACCGGCACCTTGACGTCGTCGAACATCAAGGCGGTGGTGGACGATCCATCGAGACCGAGCTTGTGCTCGTCGGCGCCGTTGACCACCCCCATGCCGCGTTCGACGATGAAGGCGGTGAAGTGTTTGCCGTCGACCTTGGCGAACACGGTGAAGATGTCGGCGAAGCCGCCGTTGGTGATCCACAGCTTCTGCCCGCGCAGGCTGTAGTGCTTGCCATCTGGCGTAAGCGTGGCGGTGGTGCGAGCCGACAAGGCATCCGATCCTGCCTCGGGCTCGGTGAGCGCGAAGGCGCCAATCAGTTCGCCATTGGCCAGGCGCGGCAGATACTTTTCACGCTGCGCGGCGTTGCCGAAATACACGATCGGCAGCGTGCCGATGCTGGTGTGCGCGCCGAGCGAGCCGGCGAACGACGGATTCAGGCTTAGTTGCTCGCCGACGCATGCCGTGCTGACCTTGTCGAGACCGAGGCCGCCGTACGCTTCCGGAATCTCCAGGCGCGTGAAGTCGCGATCGGCGGCCTTGCGAATCAGCTCGCGCGTCAGGACCCAATCCTTGTTGTACAACTCCGCCACGCGCGGCAGCACTTCGGTCCGCATGAATTCCTCGGCGGCGCGCCCGAACAACAACTGCTCGTCCGACAAATCCTCACGCGTGAACACCGCCGTTGTCGGCGTGTCGCCGGCAAGAAAGCGGCCGGCACCGCCTCTGACGCCGGCTTCCAGATGCATGGTCATGGGCGGGTAACGATAGCATGCGAAGCCGCCTTTCGGTGTAAGCTCTGCCCTCGAATGCGACCACTCAAAGAGCTCTTCGATCTGACAGGCCGCGTCGCCATCGTCACGGGGGGATCGCGCGGCCTCGGAGAGGAAATGGCGGAGGGCCTGGCAGAAGCCGGCGCAGCGCTGATGCTGTGCGCCA
Source organism: Vicinamibacterales bacterium (assembly GCA_036380235.1). Classification (GTDB taxonomy): domain Bacteria; phylum Acidobacteriota; class Vicinamibacteria; order Vicinamibacterales; family UBA2999; genus 12-FULL-67-14b. The sequence continues at coordinate 2,175 of DASVFC010000414.1, read as the reverse complement.
GGCGCGAGCAGTGGCTGACGCCGACGCTGGAGGAATTTCGCGGCCGTGGGCATCGCGTCGACGGCATGGTGTGTGATGTCTCCGTCCCCGACCAGGTGCAGGCGGTGGTCGACAAGACGGTGGCCGCATTCGGGAAGGTGGACATCCTCGTCAACAACGCCGGCATCAGTTGGGGCGCCGAGCCCGAGGACATGCCGTTCGACAAGTGGCAGAAGGTGATCGATATCAACCTCACCGGCGCGTTCCTGTTCGCGCAAGCCGCCGGGCGAGAAATGCTGCAGCAACAGTACGGGCGCATCATCAACATCGCGTCGATCGCCGGTCTTCACGCTTCCGTGAATGGTGCGCATTACGCCGGCTATGCCGCCAGCAAGGCCGGCCTGATGGGACTCACGCGCGAGCTGGCCGCATCGTGGGGACGCAGCAACATCCGCGTCAATGCCATCGCGCCCGGTTTTTTTCACTCGCGTCTTGCCGATCCGGCGATCGTGCACGCCGAGCCGCACATCAAGGCCACCAGTCCGATCCCTCGGGTCGGCGATGCCGGCGAGTTAAAAGGCGTCGCCGTGTTCCTCGCCTCCGACGCGTCGAACTACATCACCGGCCAAACCATCGTTGTCGATGGCGGGCGTACCATTGCATAGCTCGTTCTCGCAGCAGCGGCCGCGTCCGTGGCTCGATCACTACGACTACTGGGTGCCGCAGCACACCAACTACCCGCGCCGGCCGCTGTATGAGATCCTTCGCCGCGCCGCGGCAGAGGGCGGCGACCTGCCGGCCTTGAGCTTCCTCGGCCGCGATCTCACCTTCACCGAGGTGAAGCAGCGGGCCGATCAATTGGCGACGGCGCTTGCGGCCGGCGGCATCGCGAAAGGCGATCGCGTCGGTATCATGCTGCCGAACTGCCCGCAGTATGTCTTTGCGGTGTTCGCCGTGCTGCGCCTTGGCGCCGTCGTCGTCAACCTGAATCCTGCCTTCACCGCGCCCGAGATCGAACACCTGCTGCGCGATTCAGGTACCCGGATGCTGGTGACGCTGGATCGGTTGGCGCCGATTGCGCTGGAGCTGCGAACCAGGACGGCGCTCGACACGATCGTCATCACCGCGCTAAGCGAATTCGCCACCGATGCAGCGGCGCCGGTATCGATTCCGGGTACCCTGCGGCTTGCTGATTTGATCGCCGAACATGAGGTCAGCGATCTGCCACGCGTGGCGATCGATACCGACGAAGATATCGCCGTCCTCCAATACACCGGCGGCACCACCGGCGTGCCAAAGGCGGCGATGCTGACGCATCGCAACATCTTCGCCAACACCATTCAGACCGAGGTGTGGCATCACCGCAGCACCGAGCGCGGGCGCGATCGCTTTTTGCTCGTGATTCCGTACTTCCACATCTACGGCCTGACGGTCGGTATGATGCGCGGCATCTGGCAGGGCGCGCGCCAGATCCTGATTCCAAAGTACGACGTCGAGGCAGTGCTCGCCGCGATTCGTGATTACCAGCCGACCTACTTCCCCGCCGTGCCGACGATCTACGTGTCACTGCTGAACCATCCGAAGCTGCGCGAGTTCAACCTCGATCGCGTCTGCACCTTCAACAGCGGTTCGGCGCCAATTCCGCTCGAAGTGATTGAGAAGTTCGAGCGATTGGTCAACGTGCCGCTGCAACAGGGCTACGGGCTTTCAGAGGCGTCGCCGGTCACGCATTCGACGCCACACCTCGCGACACGCAAGCCGGCGAGCATCGGCCTGCCGATGCCGGACACGGACATGAAGATTGTCGATCTCGAGACCGGCGCGATCGAGCTGCCGCTCGGTGAGGAAGGTGAGCTCTGCGTGTCGGGACCGCAAATCATGAAGGGATATTGGAACCGGCCCGACGAGACCGCGATCGCATTGCGCACTGATGAACATGGCGTTACCTGGCTGCACACCGGCGACATTGCTCGCGTTGACGACGACGGTTTTGTTTTCATCGTCCAGAGGAAAAAGGACCTGATCATCGTCGACGGCTACAACGTCTATCCCTCGGAAGTCGAAGCAGCGTTGTTCGCGCATCAGGCGGTGATGGAGGCAGCGGTGATTGGCGTGCCGCATTCGTATCACGGCGAAGTGGTGCAAGCGGCGGTGGTGTTGAAGCCGGGGCACGCGGTGAGCGCCGATGAACTGAAG
>DASVFC010000413.1:0-13396 GCA_036380235.1 Vicinamibacterales bacterium | reverse complement strand
GACGTGCATTTCGCCATCGACGCGCTGCTGGTGTCGGCTGTGGTGCTCCTGACCGGGGGCATCCAGAGCTTCTTCGCGATCCTCTACATGCTGCCGATCGTGGCCGCCAGCTCGATGCAGTTCCGGCGCGGCGGCCTGCAGCTGGCCGCGTTAAGCACGATCCTGTTCGTTGGTCTCGTCATGACGCAGTATCTGCACGCCGGCGGGTACCTAATCCTTCCACGACAGATCACCGTCGACACCTTGCTGCCCAGCGGCACGGTGGCGCAATACACGGTGGCGTTGAACGCGTTCGGCTTCTTCGCCGTCGCCGTCCTCAGCGGGTCGCTGGCCGAACGTGCCCGCCTCGGCGAGGCGCAGCTGGTGCAGGCAACCGAAGAGATCGCCGATCTGCAGGCGTTCAACCAGTACGTGCTCGATAACCTGGTCAGCGGCCTGGCCACCGCGGATGCCGACAATCGCATCGTCACGTTCAACCGGTCGGCCATGCTGATCACCGGCCGCAGCGGACCGCTGCCGATCGGTGAATCCGCTGTCGACGTGCTGCAGCTGCCACAGGCGTTTGCCACCAACATCGCGCACGATCTCGCGCGCGTTCGCAGCATGCGGAGTGACTACGAGTTCCGCCGCGCCGACGGCCGTATGATCGACGTCGGCCTCGCCGTCGCCGGCCTGCCGTTGCCGGACGGATCGCGCGGCTATATTTACACCTTCCAGGACGTAACCGATGTGCGCCGCTTCGAGCAGCAGGCCCGTTTGCAGCAACGGCTCGCGGCGGTGGGCGAGATGGCGGCGGGGATCGCGCACGAGATTCGCAACCCGCTCGCGTCGATGTCGGGCTCGATGCAGATGCTGAAAGAGGAACTGCCGCTGACCGCCGATCAGGCGCAGCTCATGGACATCGTGATGAAGGAGTCGGAGCGGCTCAACCAGACGATCAAGTCGTTCCTCGCGTATGCGCGGCCGCAGCGCTTGTCGACGCAGCCGCTCGATTTGCGCGCCGTCGTAAATGAGACGGCGATGTTGCTGCGCAACAGCCCCGACGTTGACGAGGGCCATCGCGTCGAAGTGGTGCAATCCGACCAGCCGGTCACCATCGACGCCGACGAAAGTCAGGTGCGGCAGATCCTCTGGAATCTCGCCACCAATGGCCTGCGTGCAATGCCCGATGGCGGCACCCTGCGTCTGTCGGCCGTGCAAGCGAACACCGGCGCGACGTTGCGCGTCGAAGACGAAGGTGTTGGCATTCCGCCGGAAGAAGTAGAAAAGATCTTTCAACCCTTTCGCGGGTCGTTCGGCAAGGGCACCGGCCTCGGCCTCGCCATCGTCCATCGCATCGTCACCGATTACGGCGGCCAGATTGAAGTGCGCCCGCGCACCGGCGGCGGCACGATCTTTCAGGTCACGTTTCCGACGTTGAGTCGCGCCGTGGCGCGCCAGGCATCATGAGAAAAACCCTCGACTCGCCGCCGGAGAACCGGCGGCTCGTTCACGGCAGGCCCTCGGGCGCTTCTGACAAGCCGCGCATCCTGATTGTCGACGACGAGCAGTCGATGCGCGAGTGGATGCGCTTGTTGTTCCAGCGCGACGGCTTCGAAGTGTTGACCGCGGAGAACGGGGAGGCGGCGCGCGAACTGGTGTCGCGCGAGTACGTCGACGTCGTGCTCACTGACATCCGGATGCCGAAACTCGACGGGGTGGCGCTGCTCGATTCGATCCGGCAGTCGGCACCCGACGTGATCGTGATGATGATGACAGCGCACTGGACGCGCGATTCGGAAGAGTGGGCCGAGGCCAAGTTGAGAGGCGCGGAAGCCCTGTTCGAAAAGCCGTTCCGTGACGTCAACCTGGTAACGATGCAGGTCCGGCAACTGCTCGAATCGCGGCGGCTGCGCCACGAGAATGCGGTGCTGCGCCAGACGACCGCTGAGCATGGTTTTGCCGGCATCATCGGCAGAAGCGCCGCGATGCTTGATGTGTTTCGACTGGTGGAGACGGTATGCCGCACCAACAGCACCGTCCTGTTGTCTGGCGAGTCTGGCACCGGTAAGGAGCTCGTCGCGCGCGCGATTCATTCACTGTCGCTGCGCCACTCGCGTCCCTTCGTCGCCGTCAACTGCGGCGCCATGCCCGAGGCGTTGCTCGAGTCGGAGCTTTTCGGACATGTGCGTGGCGCATTCACCGGTGCCGACAAGGACAAGAAAGGGCTGATCGAAGCAGCACAAGGCGGCACCGTGCTGCTCGACGAGATTGGCGAGATGCCGCCGACCATGCAAGTGAAGCTGTTGCGGGTGTTGCAGGAACGCAAGTACCGGCCGGTCGGCGCAACGGAGGAGTTTCCTGCCGACATTCGCGTCATCGCCGCCACCAATCGTGACTTACCGAAGCAGGTGGCGGAGGGCAAGTTCCGCGAGGACCTGTTCTACCGGCTGAACGTAATTCCGGTGAAGATGCCGGCTTTGCGCGAGCGCGTGGACGACGTGCCGCTGATTGCCGATCACTTCCTGGCGAAGTTTACGCGCGAGATGGAGAAGACGATCGATGGCTTTGCGCCGGAGGCGCTCGCGGCATTGAGCGCCTACAGCTGGCCCGGCAACGTTCGCGAATTGGAGAACGTCGTCGAGCGTGCCGTCGCGCTTGAATCTGAACGCCGCGTTCAGCTCTCAACACTGCCGGACAGCGTTCGCACAGGAACGGCTGCGACGACACATGGCGGGGCGGCGGATCACGACGCAACTGGACCGGGCTTCAATCTCGAACGACATCTGCAAGACATCGAGCGTTCGCACCTTCAGCGCGCGCTCGAACGCGCCGGCGGCGTGCAGACGCGTGCAGCTGACGTGCTTGGCCTGAGCTTCCGGCAGTTCCGTTATCTGGCCAAAAAATACGGATTGAAGTGAACCACGGTCGCCGAAACGTTGACAGAAAATGACAGTCACTTTTGACAGGAATTGTCAGAAACCGCTGGGCGAGTGGTATAAACTCAGGTTTGTAATCGCTGCTAAGTTTATAAGGCACAATCACTTAAACCGATCCGTCCGGCACTTCGTGCGGTGGCATACCGGTTGCTCTCTGCTGAGCCGACGACGCCGCCCAGAAGCGGCGGCGTCGCCCAAATCGAACAGTCAACCAGCTGACTTTTAGGAGAGATGCAAAATGCGTATTCGAGACAACAAGGGCTTCACACTTATCGAACTGCTGATCGTGGTGGCCATCATCGGCATCATCGCGGCCATCGCGGTGCCCGGTCTGCTCCGCGCCCGCATGTCGGGTAACGAGGCGTCGGCCATCGGTTCGCTGCGCACCATCAACAGCTCGCAGCAGGCCTTCTCGTCGAGCTGCGGCAACGGCTTCTACGCGCCGACCTTGATTCTGCTCGGCACCGCCCCGCTGACCGGCGGCACGGGCTTCATCAGCCCCGACCTCGGCGTCGCGGTTCCGGTGGTAAAGAGCGGTTACAGCATCACGATGACGGCTCCTGTGGCGGCTCCGCCGGCGACCATCGATGCGTGCAACGCGGCCGGCAGCGCCGGCACGCTGGCGTCGGGCTACTACGCCACTGCTGATCCTTCCTCAATCGGCTCGACCGGCACGCGCTACTTCTGGACCAACACGCTCGGCACGGTGTTCCAGGATACGGCGGCGACCATCGCCTGGCCGCAGACCGCCACAGCGCCGGCCGCGGCCGGCACGCTGCGTCCGATTCAGTAAGCACTTTCCGGCGACCTCCAACGAGTGGGTGCGGTCAACGCCGCACCCATTCGTCTGTACGGTTAGAATCCACGTGATGCCACTCCTTCTATCAGGGTTTGCCGTCCTTGGCCTCGCCGCGTCATTGGCGTCCACCTGGGTGCACTACCGCATCCTGAACGACCCCACTTACGCGAGCTTCTGCGACGTCAACGCCACGTTCAGCTGCACCGAGGCCTACACCAGCCGCTTCGGGGCGGTGGCGGGCGTGCCCATCGCGGTGTTCGGCGCGTTGTTCTTCGTGTTCGTGTTGGGTCTCGTGTTGATGAGCGCGAAGTCGTCGTCAGCAAGGGAGAACGTGCCCGGATATGTGTTCGCGCTGTCGACGGTTGGTCTTGCGGCGGTGCTGTATCTGGCCTACGCGTCGTACTTCATTCTGAACGTTGTTTGCTTGTTGTGCGTCGGCACTTACGTCGCCGTCATCGGTTTATTCATCGTTTCCGGTATGTCCACCAGGTATCCCATGACCAATCTCCCCAGCCGTGCGGCGAAAGATCTTCGAGTGTTGATGCGAACGCCGTCGGCCCTGACGGCGCTGGTGGTGTTCGTTGCCGTGTCGGTTGCGGCGATCGCGTTATTCCCCGAACAGCGCGTCACCGCGGCAGCCAACGAAAGTGCGGCCGACGCGCCTGCGGCGCAAGCGGCGCAGATCCCCGCAGCGAGCGCGTCGCAGCTGCAGCAGCTCGAGCAGTTCCTGGCCGCACAGCCGCGTGTTCCGGTGATGGTGCCCAGCGACGGCGCCGACGTGGTGGTGGTGAAGTTCAACGACTATCAATGCCCGGCATGTGGACAGACGTATAGAGACAGCAAGCCGGTGGTGGCCAAGTGGCTGGCGCAGGCGCCCGGCAAGGTGAAGTTCATCACCAAGGACTACCCGCTCGAGCGCGAATGCAATCAATTCGTCAGCCAGGACCTCCATCCCGGCGCCTGTGAAGCGGCGGTGGCGGTGCGTCTGGCCCGCGAAAAAGGCCGCGGCGAAGCGATGGAGGATTGGCTGTTCGCGAACCAGGCAGCGCTCACGCCGGAAAGCGTGAAGAATGCGGCGCTCACGGTGGGGCAGGTGAAGGACTTCGATGCCCGGTATGCCGCCACGCTCGAACTCGTGAAGGCCGACATCGCTCAGGGCGCGCAGTTGAAAATTTCCGGCACCCCGACCTTCTTCATGAACGGCATGCGCCTTCCCGGGCTGCGTGCGGAGTTCTTCGACGCCGCGATCGCATGGGAATTGAAGCGTGCCAGCGGCGGTAAGTAGGTGGGAGCCGCGATCGAAACGGAGAACCTGACCAAGGATTTCCTGGTTGGGTTCTGGCGGCCGCGGCCCTATCGCGCTCTTGACGCCTTGACGCTTGAGGTCGACGCCGGCGAGGTGTTCGGGTTCCTTGGCCCGAATGGCGCCGGCAAGAGCACCACGTTGAAGCTGCTGATGCAGCTGATTTTTCCGACCGCCGGCAGCGCGCGCATCCTCGGCCGGCCCGCCGGCGACGTGGCGGTGCGAAAGCGCATTGGCTTTCTTGCCGAGAATCCCTACTACTACGACTACCTCACCGCCGAAGAAGTCCTGACGTACTTCGCGCGGCTGTTCGATCTGAAGGACGTCCACACGCGCGTCAGCAAGGTGCTTGATGAGGTCGGTATCGGCGGCGAACGGCGATTGCGGCTGCGGCAGTTCTCCAAGGGCATGCTGCAGCGCGTCGGGCTCGCGCAGGCGATCCTCAACGAACCGGAAGTCGTGTTCCTCGACGAGCCGATGTCGGGGCTCGATCCGATCGGGCGGCGCGAGGTGCGCGATCTGATCCTGCGGCTGCGCGCGCGTGGCTGCACGGTGTTCTTCAGCTCGCATATCCTCTCCGATGCCGAGACGCTATGCAGCCGCGTCGCCATCATGGCGCAAGGGCGGCTGGCTGCCAGCGGGCGGATCAGCGAGTTGGTGGCGTTCGAGCCGAAAGGGTGGGAGCTCGTCGTCAGTGGGATCGAAGACGCGCTGCACGGGGAGCTGGCGCCGCGCGTCGCGGCCATGCGGCCGATGTCACACGGCCGCTACACCATCCACCTGGCCGCTACCGATCGGCCGGAACAGCTGATGACCGAGTTGCGCGGCCGGGGCGCACGCGTCGAGTCGCTGAACCCAATCCGCGACACGCTGGAAGATTTCTTCATGCAGCAGATCGCATCCGCGCAACAGCGCGACACCTCCAGGCTCTAGGATGCGCGCCATCGTCCTTGTTGCCGGCGCCGTCTTTCGCGAATCCGTTCGCGACCGCGTGCCCTACAGCATGGTGGTGTTCGCGGTGCTGTTGATGGCAGCGTCGTACTTGATCAGCCAGCTGACTGCCGGCCAGGACCTCAAGATCATCAAGGACCTCGGGCTGGCGTCGATCGCCATCTTCGGTTTGTTGATTGCCGTCTTCATCGGCATCGGCCTGGTGTCGAAAGAAGTCGAGCGCAAGAGCGTCTACGGTCTGTTGACGAAGCCGGTGACGCGATCGCAGTTCATCCTCGGCAAATACGCGGGGCTGGTGCTGACGCTCGCGATCAACATCGCGGCGATGGTCGTGGCGTATTACGCCGTGCTGTATTACATGGACGTCACCGCATCGGCGGCGACCCGGGCGGGGTGGCCGGCGCCGGCCATGGACCCGCGCCTGCTGCTCGCAACGCTCCTGATCTTTGCGGAGCTGGCCGTGATCACCGCGGTCGCGCTGTTTTTCTCGACCTTCACCAGTCCGCTACTGGCCATCCTGCTCACCCTTGGCTTGTGGATCGCCGGCCAGTTCAACGCCGACCTCCGCAACTTCGAGAATGTGATCGACGCGCCGGCCGCGATCTGGGTGGCGAAGGTTCTCTATTACGTATTGCCAAACCTGGCCCCGTTCAACATCAAGGCCGAAGTGGTGCACGGCTTTCCTGTTTCGATGCGGCACGTCGGGCTCACGCTGCTATATGCGGCGGTGTATGCCGGCATGCTGCTCGTGGCTGCGGCGGCCATTTTCCGCCGGCGCGACTTCAAGTGACGGTGACGCGAATAGTCCCGGCAAACCTGTCGCTCTACACCGCGATCGCGGCGTTGATGGCCGTGTCGATCTCGCTGCAAGTCGTGCGTGATCGCGGCTGGCAGCCGTACACGCCGCCAGATGGTGTGATGTGGATCCGATCGGGCGAGGTCGCGCGCCGTTTGGCTCTCGGCTTCGACAATCTCGCCGCGGATGTCTACTGGATGCGTGCGGTCGTCTACTTTGGCGGCCAGCGAATTTCCAGCGAGGGTAAAACGTTCGCGCAATTGTTTCCGTTACTCGATTTGGTGACGTCGCTCGATCCGCACTTCAACGTCGCCTACCGTTTCGGCGCCATCTTCCTGGCCGAGCCCCATCCCGGAGGAGCGGGGCGACCCGATCTGGCGATAGAGCTGCTGAAGAAGGGCGTCGCCAACAATCCCACACGATGGGAGTACGTGCTCGACATCGGGTTTATTCATTACTTCTCAATGCAGGACTACACCCTTGCTGCCGACTGGTTCAATCGCGCCCGTGCCATTAAGGGCGCGCCGGAGTGGCTGGGGCCGCTCGCCGCAACGACGCTTGCCGAAGGCGGCAGCCGCGAGTCGTCGCGCAAGCTGTGGACGGAGCTCAGGAACAGCAATGCCGATGTCGACTGGCTTCGCGCGCAGGCGGACCGACGCTTGAAACAGCTCGATGCGATGGATCAAATCGATCAATTGAACGTCGTGACGCGGCGGTTCGTCGAGCGCACGGGCCGGGCGCCGCTGCATTGGGGCGAGGTGGCGACGATGGAGCGGTGGCGCGCGCTGCCGACCGATCCGAGCGGCATGCTGTACGGCCTCGATCAGGAAACGGGCAGGGTCAGCCTTTCTGAGGGATCACCGCTGTGGCCGCTTCCCCAGGGCGCGGCGGCGAGGCAGCGACCATGAACGACATGACGCCGGCCATGTGGCTCGTGCTTGCCGGAGTGCTCGGCGCCTGCATCGGCAGCTTTCTCAACGTGGTCATCTATCGGCTGCCGCTCGGACAGTCCCTGGTGTCGCCGCCGTCACGCTGCCCGAAATGCGGCAGCTTGTTGAAGTGGTACGACAACGTTCCGATCGTCGGGTGGCTGCTGCTTGGCGGCCGGTGCCGCCAATGCAAGAATCAAATCTCCATTCAGTACCCGATCGTCGAGTTGATCACAGCGCTGTTGTTCGTGCTGGTTGTCTGGCTGACACCGCCGGGACCGTTGCTCGCAACGCGGCTGCTGCTGGTGTGCATCCTGATCGCACTCTTCGGCATCGATCTGGAGCACCAGATCCTGCCCAACTCGATTACCCTGCCCGGCATCGCGATCGGGCTGTTGCTGAGCACGATTGCGCCGCCCGGCTTGCGTGACGCCCTAATCGGCGCGGTGGTCGGCGGCGGCATCCTCTACGCCATCGCCTGGGGCTACTACCTGTGGCGACGCGAGGACGGTCTTGGCATGGGCGACGTCAAGATGCTCGCGATGGTCGGCGCGTTCCTTGGCTGGAAAGCGGTGCTGGTGACGCTCGTGTTCTCGTCGTTTTCAGGCGCGTTGATCGGGCTCGCGCTAATCGCGTCGCAGCGCGGCAACATGAAGCTGGCGCTTCCGTTCGGCACCTTCCTGGCACTCGGCACCCTGGTCGCAATGTTCGTCGGGGAGCCGCTGGTGACGTGGTACGCGGGCTTCTTCGAGATCTGATCGATGGAGATGCTCGACTTTGCCGGCTTCGCGCTCCTCGGCATCACGCTGGCAATCGTCATCCTGTTGATCGTAGTGCTGATGCGCGTCGCTAAAGTCGTGAGCGGCCGCAGCGCCGCGCAGCGGGCACGGGCGGAACGCAGCGAGAGCGCGCTGCTGTCGATGGCGCTGCAGGAGGCGCTCACCAAGCTTAAGGAACAGGAACGTGCCACCGCCGCCCGCGCGGAGGCCTCCGAGCGGCTCGCCAGCCAGATCGTTCAAGGACTGACCTCCGGACTGGTCGTGGTGGATCGCAGCGGCGTCGTCCAGACGGTCAATCCTGCAGCGCAGCGCATTCTCGATCTCGATCGAGCCGGTGTTGGCCTGCCGTTCCGCGAGGTGCTCGCCTCGGCACCCGCGATGTCGGACGTCATCAACGAGGCGCTACAAGGCGCATCGCCGATCCTCCGGCGCACCATCTCGCTGGCAAAGGGCAAGTCGCAACACCTTGGAGTCACCGTTTCTCCGATCACGGGCGCCGACGGCGCACTGCAGGCCGCGGTCTGTCTTTTCACCGATCTCACCGCCGTGGTGCAGTTGGAAGAGCAGCTGCGGTTGAAGGAGGCGCTGGCACGCCTCGGCGAGTTGACCGCGGGCCTGGCACATGAGTTCCGTAACGGGCTGGCGACGATTCACGGCTACGGCCGGCTGCTCGACCCGCAGTCGTTGACCGAGCAGGCGCGCACGTGCGTGGAAGGCATCCGCGCCGAAACCGTGGCGCTCGGCGAGGTGGTTACCAACTTCCTGAAGTTTGCGCGCCCTGAACGCCTGGCCCTCGCGCCCGTCGACCTGAAGTCGGTCATCACGCGCGCCGTCGACGACCTTCCTGGCGCATCGGCGTCCACCATTGTGCAGGGTAGTTTTGGCATCATCGAGGGCGACGACGTGTTGCTGCGGCAGGCGTTCAGCAACTTGGTGCGAAACAGCCTTGAAGCTTGCGAAGCGGCCCGGGTGACGCCGCGCATCACAATCAATGGCGAGGCCGCCGACGGCGACGTCCGCGTTGTCGTCCAGGACAACGGACCAGGCCTCGAGCGCGAGGCCCTGCTGAAAGCGTTTCAACCGTTCGCGACCACCAAGGCCACGGGCACCGGACTCGGCCTTGCCATCGTCCAGAAAGTTATCGTGTCTCACAACGGTCACATCGCGGTCGGTAACCACCCTGAAGGCGGCGCGCAGTTCCGTATCCGACTGCCGCTGTCTAGCGCGTCGTAGAAACTCCCACCTCAGGCGGGCGCGAAGGTTTCAGGAACTGATCGCCACACAGTTCGTGCCAATCGCCGTAACACCGATCTCCGCGCGAATCCGGCAATGGCGCTCGTTGAGCGCCGCGGCAGCCTGGTTGCAGGTATGGCACGACCATGACCCATCAAATTTCCACTCGTGGCTTCACCCTCGTTGAAACACTAGTCGCCACCGGCTTGCTGGTAACCGCAATCGCCGGCCTCGCACACCTCTTCGCAATGAGCGTGCGATTCACACGCGATTCGGGACAGTTCGGCGCCGCACTTGTCGCCGCCCAGGACAAACTCGAGTCGCTACGTGCGTTGCGTCTCGGTTACGACGACAACGGCAATGCCGCCACTGACTCTCGCCTGCGTGCCTCGCCGGAGGCGAGCCTCGATGAGAACACCGACGGTCACTTCGACTGGCTAGACCAGAACGGCGGAGTGACGGCGCAGCGCGGCGCGGCCTTCGTACGCAGATGGCGCGTCACCGAGATCGATCAGAACGATCCCGTGACGCTCGCGATCGACGTATGCGTCTATGAATGGCCGTCGTCATCTGTCGGCTCGTCGCAAGCAGCGGCGTGCCTTGGCACCGTCAGGGTGCGGCAGCCATGAAGGCGCGCGGCTTCACCTTGGTTGAGCTGCTGGTCGCCCTGACCATCTGCGCGGTGGTCACGGCGTCGGTTGCGATCGTCGTGCCGCCCGCACGAGCGGCCTTTGAACGCACCCCGGCCGGCATCGAGTTGCAGCAGCGCGCACGGACCACGGTGGATGTCATGACGCAGGTCTTGCGAGTTGCAGGAGCCGACGCCGTGGTTGCGGAGGAGTTCGGGACATTGAGCGGGGTAGTGCCCGCTGTAATCCCGTACGATGCTGATAGCGGACGATTTACGCGCCTGAAGGTTATCGCGTCCCGGGCGCATGGCGCGCAGGGCGTGCTCGACCAGCACCAGGCGGGCGGGCACGGCTCGCTGTCACTGGCATCTCCCGGGTGCCCGAGCCTGGAGGCAGTGTGCGGCTTCATGCGCGACACGACCGCGCTGATAGCTGATGGAAGTGGACGTTTCGACGTCTTTATCGTCGCCGACGCGGACGCGACGACGAATCGCCTCACCGCTTCACGATCGTTCAGCGCCGCCTATCCTGCCGGCTCATTTGTGATTGAAGCCGACACCTACATGCTTCAGCTCGATGCACAACCGGATGGCTCGCGATCGCTGGTCCGCGTCACTGCGGCAGGGGCAGTGCAACCAATTGCTGACCGAGTTCGCGATCTGAACTTCACGTTGTACGCGTTTGACGCTGCCGGCGAACTGGCGATGTTGCCCGTGTCGTCGCTGACCGATGGCCCCTGGATCGAAGGTGGCCCCGACGGAATGTTCGACGAAGATGTGTTCACGGTGAAGCAGGTCGACGTTGCGATCACGTTTGACGCCGCAGCGCCGTTGCTGTTGCAGCGTAGTCTTCGATTCGGTGTCTTCCTGAGGAATGTGCGATGAGGACGCAGCGTGGCATCGCGTTGATCCTCGCCATCCTCGTTACCAGCTTCCTGTCGGCGCTCGGCCTCGGCCTCGCACTGATCGTGGTAATGGACCAGCTCGCCACCGGCAACATGCGCGGTTCCGTCGCGTTGCTCTACGCCGCGGACGCGGCACTCGAGTTGACGGTACGCGACCTCGCACGCCTCGATGACTGGGATCGCGTGTTGGCCGGTGATGCGCGTGGGAGTTTTACGGACGGCGATCCGCCCGGGCGGCGCGACATTCCCGGTGGCGGCGTCATCGACCTGGCCGTGGCAACCAATCAACTCAGTTGCGGACGCTCCACCGATTGCACCGACGCGCAGATCGCGGCCACCACCCGCGAACGTCCTTGGGCACAGAACAACCCGCGGTGGCGGCTTTTCGCGTACGGACCGTTGGGAAGAACTGTGCAGTTGCCGAGAGCGGCCGATTGCTACGTCGCCGTGTGGGTGGGCGACGATGGACGCGAGAAGGATGGCGAGCCCGATCGGGACGCGCCCGCCGGGGCTCCGGGACATGACATCGTTCGAGTACGCGTTGACGCCTATGGACCGCAGGGAACGCGACGGGCGATTGACGCCGAGCTCGCACGTCTTTGTATCGATGGCGGCACACCATGTCGGCGTGGCATTCGCGTGCAGTCCTGGCAGGAAGTGCGCCAGACTGTTCCTTGACCCCGCATGGGGTGGCTTTTACCATCGGATGTAGGGGAACACGGCCATTCGGCCGATAAATACGAGCATGAAACGCGTCATCGCGATTGCAGTCACGCTGATTGTGACGTCTGCGCCGGTTGCCTTCGCCCAGACTTCGAGTACGGTGTCGCTGGCCGAAGTGGCCCGTAAGGAAGAAGCGCGGCGGAAAACGACCAAGAAGGCCACCCGGGTAATCACCAACGCCAGCCTCGGCGCGGTCGACGACGCCGCTGCGGTTGCGCCCCCACCCTCAACCGGAACCACGTCAAAAGACACGGCAGCTGCCAACACATCTCCAACGATTCCCGGGGGCACGGGCGGCCCGGTGGACCCGGCTGAGAAGAAGGACCAGGCTTACTGGCAGGGGCGCATTGGCAACGCACGGCTCGAATTGAGCCGCACGCAGATGTTTGCGGAATCGCTGCAGACCAGGATCAACTCGCTCAAGACCGATTTCGTGAATCGCGACAATCGCGTTGAGCGTGAAAAGATTCAGCAGGACCTGAACGCGGCGCTCGCCGAGCTCGAGCGCCTGAAGACCGAAGTCGAGAAACAAAAGAAAGCCATCGTGGCGATCGAAGACGAAGCGCGTCGCGCCGGAGTGCCAGCAGGCTGGCTGCGTCCGCAGGAGTGAGCGCCCGCCTCGCCGCACCGGCGGCGACAATTCTGCTGGTTGAAGACAAGGACTCGCTGCGCGCGATGCTCAAGCTCGCGCTCGAGTCCCAGGATCACGTGGTGGTGGAAGCGCGGGACCAGGAAGAAGGGGTTGCCGCGCTCCGCGAATCACAGCCTGCCCTCGTTCTCACCGACCTGAGGCTTCCGAAAGGCGACGGCCTTGGCGTGCTGCGCGCCGTCAAGGAAACCGACTCCGAACTCCCGGTCATCGTGATGACTGCGCACGGCAGCATTCAGGACGCCGTCGACGCGATGAAACACGGCGCCCTCGACTTTCTGGCCAAGCCTGTCGATCCCGATCACTTGCTGCTACTGGTGTCACGCGCGCTCGAACAGCGGCGGCTGCTCAGCGATTACCGCCTGCTGAAGGAAGAAGCCGCGGCACGGCGCGGCGGCCCGAGCATCATCGGTGATGCGGCGGCGCTGCGGCAGGCGCTCGCGGCGATCGATCGCGCGGCTGCGACCGATACTACCGTGCTGCTGGAAGGCGAGAGCGGCACCGGCAAGGAACTGTGCGCGCGAGCGCTGCACAATTCCAGCGCGCGTGCCAGCGGCCCGTTCGTGGCGATCAATTGCGCCGCGATCCCGGAAAACCTGCTCGAGGCGGAACTGTTCGGCTACGAGCGCGGCGCCTTCACCGGCGCCACACAACGCAAGCTCGGCAAGTTCGAGATGGCGCAACGAGGCACGATCTTCCTCGATGAAATCGGCGAGATGCCGCTGGCCTTGCAGGCCAAGATGCTGCGCGCGATCGAGACCAAGCGCATTGAGCGGCTCGGCG
>DASVFC010000412.1:0-5376 GCA_036380235.1 Vicinamibacterales bacterium | reverse complement strand
CAGCTGAACCCCCGCGGATCGTAATCGTCGTGCCACAGCGCCCTGTGGCCGGCATAGACGCGATTGAGATCACGCACCCAGCGCTGCAGTCCGGCGTGGCGCGGATCGCCGAGCACTTCCCAATCGATCTGCCAGTCGTGGTTCCACTCTCGCCACTGCCCGATCTCGCCGCCCATGAAGAGCAGCTTCTTGCCGGGATGCACGAACATGTAGCCATAGAGCGAGCGCAGGTTGGCGTGCTTCTGCCACACATCTCCGGGCATCTTATCGAGCATCGAGCGCTTGCCGTGCACGACCTCGTCGTGTGAGAACGGCAGGATGAACTTCTCGCTGTAGGCGTACATCATCGAGAAGGTGATCTTGTTGTGGTGCCACTTGCGGTACACCGGATCTTCTTTGGTGTAATCAAGCATGTCGTGCATCCAGCCCATGTTCCACTTGTAAGTGAAACCGAGGCCGCCAAGATGCACGGGCCGGGTGACGCCGGGCCACGACGTCGACTCCTCGGCGCACATGAACGTGCCCGGGCACTCGCGATCGATCAGCAGGTTCAGCTGCTTGATGAATTCGATCGCCTCGAGGTTCTCGCGGCCGCCGAACTGGTTGGGGACCCACTCGCCCGCCTCGCGCGAATAATCGAGATACAGCATCGACGCGACGGCATCGACCCGCAGGCCGTCGATGTGGAACTCCTGCAGCCAGAACAGCGCGTTGCTCAAGAGGAACGCGCGCACCTCGTGCCGGCCATAGTTGAAAACCAGCGTCCCCCAATCCTGGTGCTCGCCCTGCCGCGGGTCGGCGTGTTCGTACAACGCCGTGCCATCAAAGCGCGCGAGGCCGTGTTGATCCTTGGGGAAGTGGCCAGGGACCCAATCGAGAATCACGCCGATGCCTGCCTGGTGGAACGCATCGACGAGAAACTTGAAGTCATCTGGCGTGCCGAACCGGCTCGTCGGCGCGAAGAAGCCAATGACCTGGTAGCCCCACGATCCGGTGTAGGGATGTTCCATCACCGGCAGCAGTTCGACGTGGGTGAAGCCCATGTCTTTCACGTAAGGCACCAGCCGCGCGGCCATCTCGCGATATGTCTGCACGCGTCCGGCAGCGGACCGCTGCCAGCTGCCGAGGTGCACTTCGTAGACCGACATGGGACGCTGCTTCCACTGGCCGGCGCGCCCGCGTTCCGCGAGCCACGCGGCGTCGTTCCATTCGTAGCCGGGGCTGTCCCAGACGATCGACGCGGTGTCGGGCGGGATCTCGAAATAGCGGCCGCACGGATCCGACTTCAGCACGACCGATCCATCCGCGCCCGCGATCTCGAACTTGTAGGGATCGCCCGCGCGCAGATCCGGAATGAAGATTTCCCAGTAGCCGCCGGGCCTGAGCGCCCGCAGCGGATGCACGCGCCCGTCCCAGGCGTTGAAGTCGCCGACCACGCTCACCCGCCGGGCATTCGGCGCCCACACCGCGAAGTGCACGCCGTCGCGAATGCCATGCGTGATGCGGCGCGCCCCGAGCTTGTTGAACGCCTGGAAGTGGGTGCCTTCGCCGAGAAGGTGCAGATCGAAGGCGCTGAGCACCGGGCCGTAGCGATAGGGATCGTCGATTTCGGTAGCGGACCCGTCCTCCCCCACCACGCGCAGCTTGTAGTCGAACGTGTCGCGCGTCGCCGACGGCACGACGATTTCGAACAAGCCCTCGGGATCGATGCGTGTGAACGGCTGCGGCTTCGCCGCAGCGCCCGTCGTCTGCAGCTGAACGTTGCGCGCTCCGGGCCGGAAGACGCGGATGGCGAGACCGCCGTCCACCTCATGCGGGCCAAGCACCGCAAACGGATCGTCGAAGAGCATTGCTGATCTTAGATCTTAGATTGCAGATTTATTGCGCGATTCACCGATCGAACATAAATCTACAATCTCACTTCTTACATCTGCAATCGTCTGCGTAGCCCTGTTCCAGGCGCCACCGTCTGGCTGGGTGGCGGAGCGACGCCTTTCTCGACCCAGCGGACGAGGTGATCGAAGGCCTCACGTACCGTAGGGAGATACGAGGGCCCCTCGCCCATCGCGTCGGCGACGTCCTTGTCCAACTTCATCCGCGACTCGGCGATGTATTGGAACGACATCACGCCGTCATCATCGCCCGACATGTGCCAGACGCCGTCGACCTGATACAGGCGATGCCGATTCTTCGGCTCGACGCGGGCGGCGTAGGCGCGAAGCTCGCGGATGACAAGATCGTCCCACGTGCCGACCACCTCGATGACAGGTATCGACGGTTTAGCGGTGGAGTTATCCACGGTTGCGGGTGGCTTTCGCGCGGCGGCCGCCGCGCTGGCGCCGGTGTAGGGCCACAGCCGTCGTGCCGCCACCGGCGTGCCGTTCGCTTCGGCGTAGGCAACGATCTTCGGATCGGAGTCGGCCAAACCGTAATGGGCGCGCGGATCGATCAGCGGCCACAGCGTTGCAATGCGTGTTTGCCGATCGAGTCGGGTCACCACATCGCCGCCCGCTGCCGCGATTAACAAGGCGCCGTCGAAGGGTGTCGGCATCATCTCTGCCACCTGTCGCGCGATGCCACCACCGGCGGAAAGTCCAACGATGTAGGTACGTAACGGTGTCGCCTGGCCCCGCCGGGTAAGCTCGCCGCGCACGAAATCAGTGAAATCAACGGTCATGCGCACGCCGTTGTGGCCGCCGCCAGAGCCATCGCGATCGAAGCTCGCATAGGCGAAGCCGCTCGCCTCGGCGTAGCGGCCAATCACATCGTCAAGCGCGGTTTCGTCGGTGCCGATGACGTTGCCCTGGCGATCGAAGTTGTTGCCACCACCGCCGCCGTGCGCGCCGATCACCAGCGATTGGTTCCACTTCGCGGGGATTCGCAACACATACCGCTTGCTGAGCGGTTTGCCGTCGACCGTCAACTGCACCTGCGGTGACTGCGCAGCGACCGTCAGGCCGAGAATCGAGAGAACGCTTGCTAGAATAAGGCGCATGACTACAGCGACATTTGATACCTCAGAAGGCACCTTCAAGGTGAAACTTTTCGACGACAAGGCGCCGAATACCGTGGCCAACTTCGTCGGCCTTGCCGAAGGCAGCAAGGAATGGACGGATCCCAAGACCGGCCAGAAGGTGAAGCGGCCGTTCTATGACGGGCTCGTCTTTCATCGTGTGATCGACGGCTTCATGATCCAGGGCGGCTGCCCGATGGGCAGCGGGATGGGCGGTCCAGGCTACAAGTTCGCGGATGAATTCGGTCCCGGGCTGAAGCACGATCGCGAAGCGCTCCTGTCGATGGCCAACTCCGGCCCGAACACCAACGGCAGCCAGTTCTTCATCACGCTCGCGCCAACACCATGGCTCGACAACAAGCACGCTATCTTCGGCGAAGTGATCGAAGGCAAGGACATCGTCAGGGCGATCGGCAAGACGCGCACTGGCGCGATGGACCGTCCCGCGAAAGACATCACCATCAAGTCAGTGAAGATCGAAAAGAGCTAATACCGTGGGCCGGGAGCCGGGAGCCGGGAGCCGGGAGGACACGGAGCATGAGTAACGATCCTGCGTCGTTGATGCCGCAGGTCTACGACGAGTTGCGGCGGCTGGCAGCAAACTACCTGCGGCAGGAGCGCCCGGGTCAAACGCTGCAGGCCACCGCGCTCGTGCACGAGGCATTTCTTCGCCTCAGCAAAGAGAAGAACCAGCCCTGGAACAACCGTACGCATTTCCTCGCCATCGCGGCGCTGTCGATGCGGCAGATCCTGGTGCAGCGGGCGCGGGCGCGAAACGCCGAGAAGCGCGGCGGCGGCGCCGAGAAGATCGCACTCGATGAATCGGTGATGGCCGATCGCGCGCCCGCGGCAAGCGGTGGGGTGGACGTGCTCGCCCTCGATGCGGCGCTCGAAAAGCTCGCCGCGCTCGATCCGCAGCAGGCGAAGATCGTCGAGTTGCGCTACTTCGGCGGCCTGACGGTGGAAGAAGTCGCCGAAGCGCTCGAGATTTCTCCAGCCACGGTGAAGCGGCATTGGACGGTGGCGCGCGCCTGGCTCCACAAGGAGCTCAGCTCTGGCGGATGACCGATGGCAGCGCGTCGGCGCGTTGTTCGATCGGGCGTTGTTGACGCCGCCGCCCGAGCGCAACCTGCTGGTGCGCGCTTCCGGCGAGCCGATCGACGTCCAGGAAGAAGTCCTGTCGCTGCTGCAATCGCACGACGCCAGCGGCGGGTTCCTCGAGCCGGCGGCGCTGCTGCAACCGGGAGCTCAGGTCGGCCAATATCGAATCGAGCGGATGCTCGGCCGCGGCGGCATGGGAGTCGTCTACCTCGCGCGCGACACGCGGCTGCATCGTCACGTCGCGTTGAAGTCGCTGCCGCCGCACCTGTTTCGCGATCCGCGGATGCATGCGCGGCTGCGCCAGGAGGCCCGCGCCGCGGCGGCGCTCTCGCATCCGTCGATCGCCACGGTCTACGCGCTCGAAGAGATCGGCGATCAGATCTTCATTGCCTCGGAGTATCTCGAGGGCCGCACGCTGCGCGCCGAGATGATCGCGGGACGCGTCGACCGCGCACGCGCCGTGGCGATCGCGAGTGACGTTGCCAGGGCGCTGGCCGCCGCGCATGAGCGCGGCATCGTGCATCGCGACCTCAAGCCGGAAAATATCATCATCACCGGGAAGGGTGCGGTGAAGGTCCTGGACTTCGGCCTCGCGCAATTCGATGTCGCCGCGGAAGACCTTTCGTCGGTCAGCCGCCTCACCGATTCCGGAACCATGGCCGGCACACCGCCCTACATGGCGCCCGAGCAATTGCTCGGCAAGCGCACCAGCGCACGCACCGACCAATTCGCGTTCGGAGTGATGTTTTACGAAATGCTGACCGGACGCCATCCGTTCGGCAGCGGTCCGTTGCCAGAGACTATTGCGAAGGTGCTGGCAGCGGAGATCGAGCCAGGGAACCTGTCGCAGACACATTGGGCCGTCATCCACGTTGCGACGCAAAAGAATCCGGATGACCGATTCGCGTCGATGAACGAATTGCTGAATGCGCTGAGCACCCCGTCCGTGGTCACCCGGCAAGAGCTGCCAACCGCCAGTCACCCCGGCACCGCACGCACCCCAGGCAGCAATTGGTGGGAGCGTCATCAGCTGATCGTGGCGCTCAGCTACTGGGCGATGGTATGGCCCGCCTGGCACGTGCATAAATGGACCGGCCAGTACGGCGTCCTCGTGTTCCTCGCGACGCTGGCAATCGTGATCGTCGGCGGGAATATCCGCCTGCACTTGTGGTTCACTTCGCGAACCTACCCATCAGAGCTGAGCGAACAGCGTGCAAACGTCGCGCAGTGGGTGCGGGCCGCGGATATCTTGTTCTCTGTGA
>DASVFC010000411.1:0-4360 GCA_036380235.1 Vicinamibacterales bacterium | reverse complement strand
CGCATACTACGCCCCGAAGCTCTTGAGCGCCGATGCCTCGTCCGCGTGAATCTCGAGGAAGTTCTGCGCGCCGGTCATGGTCAGCATCGTCTCGACGCGCTTGTTGACGCCGGCCAGGCGCAACTCGCCGCCGGCCGCCGTAGCCTGGCGGTACAGATCCATCAGGCAGCCGATGGTTGCCGAGTCGACGTAGGTGACCTTCGAAAGGTCGATCATCACCTTCTTGTCGCCGCCGGTCAGCAGCCCCATCACCGCGCCGGAAAAATCGGCGAGCAGCGGATACATCAACCGCGTTTCGCCGACGCGGACGATGGCGATGCCTTGGGCGCGATCTGTCGTGAGATTCATTCCGTTATCCCTTCATCTGACTCGCGAATGCGTTGCACCTGGCGGGCCAGCTCCGTGCGCCCGCGGTTGATGCGTGATTTCACCGTGCCTTCCGGCAGCCCGAGCTGGTCGGCGATTTCCTGGTACGACAGCTCCTGGATGTCGCGCTTGACGACGGCTTCGCGCAGCGTCGGCGGCAGCTCGGCCATCGCCTTGCGAAGCAGGTCGACCCGGTCGCGCTGCTCGAGGGCCTGATAGGCGCTCTGTCCCGGCGCGGCCGGCGTCAGCTCGCCGGCGTCGACGTCGCGATCGATCGTCTCGCGCTCCTTGCGGACGCTGCGGTAATGGTCGATGCACAGGTTGCGGCTGACGCTGACCAGCCAGGTCTGAAAATTGGCGCGCCGATCGAACGTGTGCAGCGACTTGAAGATCTTGAGAAAGATGTCCTGGGTCAGGTCCTCGGCCTCGTCGTGGCGGCCGGTGAACTTGTAGGCGATGTTGAACACCTTGCGCCGGTGCTGACGCACGATTTCTTCCCATGCGCCCTGGTCGCCTCCAAGGCAACGCTGGATCAGCGCATCAATGGCATCAGTGGAAACCGACGAAGGGTCAGGCATTTGCAGTGATTCGGGGCGTAGATGCTGCGAGCACGCCCCGACTCGAAATCATACCATTCGTCACAGCCGCGCCGGGCCCAGCGCCCCCTTGAGTGGAACCTCTGGAACCCTTGGAACCCGAGAGGTGGTTATAGAATCGTCGTAGTGGCCTCCACCACGCCTTCGATACAACCAGATGCCCGGGTTGCGCGGCTCGCGGGCATCGCCGCGGCCGTCGGGACCCCGTGTTACGTCTACGATGCAGGCGCAATCCGCGCCGCATACGCGACGCTCGATCGCGCGTTCGGCGACTATCCACACGCCATCCATTACGCGCTGAAAGCGAACTCGTCGCTCGCGGTCGTGGGCCTGCTGCAGTCGCTCGGTAGCCACGCCGATGCCAACTCGCTGGGCGAGGTGGACGTCGCGCTGCGCTGCGGCTTCACACCGGATCAGATCGTGTTCACGGGCGTCGGCAAGAGCGCCGCAGAGATCGATCGCGCGGTGGCCCTCGGCCTGCTGGCGATCAACGTCGAATCACCGGGGGAGCTCGATCGTATCGATCAGCGCGCCGTCGCACAGGGCCGAACCGCGCGTGTGGCGCTGCGGGTCAATCCCAACATCGACGCCAAGAGCCACCCGCACATTTCCACCGGCCTGAAGTCGAACAAGTTCGGCGTGCCGATTGACGAAGCACCGGCGTTGTTTCGCGAGATGGCGTCGCGCCACGGCCTGGTGCCGGTGGGCGCGCACGTGCACATCGGCTCGCAGATCACCACGCTCGATCCGCTGCACAAAGCGGCGCAGGCCGTCGTCGCGCTCGCCCACGCGCTGCGCGATGAAGGCGTCGAGCTGCAACATCTCGACATGGGGGGCGGCCTTGGCATCTCGTACGACGGGTCGCCGGTGGTCGATCCCGCCGAATACGTGCGGGCGCTGGTCGCCGCCACCAGGGGCAGCGGTTTGAAAGTGGCCATCGAGCCGGGGCGCATTCTCGTTGGTCCCTCCGGCGTGCTGCTCACCAGGGTCGTCGACGTCAAGCATTTCCCCGGCGCCAAGAGATTCGTCGTCGTTGATGCCGGCATGACAGAGTTGATGCGCCCCGCGCTCTACAACGCCTATCACCGCATCACACCGCTCGTGCCCCGCGACGGCCACGAATCGATCGTCGACATCGTTGGCCCAATCTGCGAAAGCACCGATGCTTATGCGCGGGATCGTTCGTTCCCGCACGTCGAGGTCGACGACCTGTTGATAGTGGCCGACGTCGGCGCGTACGGCGCCGCCATGGGGCACACCTACCTGCGGCGGCCGCTGCCCCCCGAAGTCATGATCGACGGCGACGATTGGCGCATCATCCGGCGCCGTCAAACGCTCGACGAACTGCTCGCGTTGGAAACGTCATGACGGTGGTCGCGGGCACAGGACCTGACGATCGAAGTGCGACGGGGCATTTGATTGCATTCGAGGGCCTCGACCAGAGCGGCAAACAAACGCAGGCCGAGCGCTTGCTGGACGCTTTTCGCAAGACGGGACGAAGAGCCGAGTTCCTGACCTTCCCGGCGTACGAGACGGCAATCGGCACCGAGATCGACGCTGCGCTGCAGGGCAAGCGCGAGTATCAGCCCGACACGCTGCAGTTGCTTTACATCGCCAATCGCTTCGAGTTCCGGCCGAAGATCGAGGCCTGGCTCGCGGGTGGAACGATG
This sequence comes from Vicinamibacterales bacterium, assembly GCA_036380235.1. Taxonomy (GTDB): domain Bacteria; phylum Acidobacteriota; class Vicinamibacteria; order Vicinamibacterales; family UBA2999; genus 12-FULL-67-14b. The sequence continues at coordinate 1,728 of DASVFC010000411.1, read as the reverse complement.
GTGGTATGCGATCGCTATCTCGCGTCGAGCATCGCCTACGGCGAAGCGCAAGGCGTTGAGGCGGCATGGCTCGCCGGGATCCAGCTTCCGTTGCCACAGCCGTCGCTGACGCTGCTACTCGACATGCCGCCCGAGGTGTCGCTGGCGCGGAAGCGGGCCGATCGCGACAAGTTTGAAAGGGACCTGCCGCTGCTTGGGCGCGTGCGCGAGAGTTATCTGAGACAGGCCGCCGCGTCCAGCCATTGGGTGCGCGTTGCTGCCGAACAGCCGAAGGAAGCCGTCGCTGCGGAGATCGTCAACGCGGTGCGTTCACGACTCGGGCTGCTGTAACGGCCCGAACTTCTTTCACCCCTGCCGCCTTTAGCACGCCGGCGCAGGATTCCAGCGTCGCGCCGGTGGTTGAGACATCATCCACGAGGACAACAATCGCCACACCTGCCGGTGCCGCGAGTGCGAATGCTTCCTTGACGTTCCGTTGCCGCTCGCTTCTTGGCAGCTCGATCTGTGACTGCGTATGAACGATCCGTTTCAGCAACGGCATCACAGGCAGGCCGAGATGCATTGCGAGATCGCGTGCCTGATTGAAGCCGCGCTTGTACTCGCGCAAGGGATGGAGCGGCACGGGCACCACGGCGCCCGCATCACGCAATAATTCCGCGCCGCGTTCGCGCATCAACGCGCCCAGGCGAGGCGAGATCGAACGTCGCCGGTCGTACTTGAGGGCGTGAATGATGTCTTTCATCCTGCCATCGTAGGTATCGACGGCCGTCAGCCAGGAGATCGCATGCGGGGGATCGAAATGTTCGTCGAGACCGCTTCGTGTGCCGATGTTCGACCAGCACGACGCGCACACCGATCCATCGAGCGGTGAGGGCAGCTTCATCCCGCACGCTGCGCAGGGCGGCTCGAACAGCGAGGCGAGGACGACATTGGCGGAGGCCTTGGCCCAAGCCCCAAGCCTCATGTCCAGGCCCCTTTAAGCGACGTCCGGAAATTCGATGCGCGTGGCGCTGCCCCAGAGGCGGTCGAGGCCGTAAAAGTCTCGCGCCTGCTTGGAGAAGACGTGGACCACGAAGTCAAAGTAGTCGAGCAGAACCCATTCGGCGCGGGCGTAGCCCTCCACCAGCGACGGCCGCTGCTTCTGCGCCTTGAGCGCTTCTTCCACCGCATCTGCAATCGCCTGCACCTGCCGCGGATTGGCCGCCGAACACATCACGAAGTAATCCGTGAACGCGCCCGCCTTCTTGAGGTCAAGCACCACTACGCCGGTGGCCTTGCGATCCTGCGCTGCGTCGATTGCCACCTGGATGGCTTTCGGCAGCTTCGGCGCCTTGGCTTCACGTCGCGGGGTTGGGGCCTTACGCTGGCTGGTTGTCTTGGCCATGCAAATCAATGTCCGAGATACAAACGGTGCGTGCGGATGTAATCCGCGACGGCATCGGGCACCAGGCCACTCAGGCTGTGCCCCGCACGAACGCGCCGGCGGATGTCGGTGGCGGAAATGTCCGGAGTTGCGGCTTCGAGCAAAATCACGCGGGTTTCATGCGTCCCGACGCCGCGAAATGACGACGGCGAACACGGAGGGTGGCGATTGAATGCGGACGGCACTCGCTCACGTACAGAGTCTAACGTGGTTCCGGGCCGCGAGACGACTACGAAATGTGCCAGGTCCAGCACAGCTGGATACCTCGACCACGTCGCAATTTCTGCGAAGGCATCGGCCCCGAG
>DASVFC010000410.1:0-5592 GCA_036380235.1 Vicinamibacterales bacterium | reverse complement strand
CGCCGACGTTCGGTTCCCCGTCAGCGACGAGACCATGTCCACCGTCTTCGACCCCATCTTCATGTTCGAGCTCTGGCACCGCTTCGGCGCCGACTGGCGCACCAACCCCGGTTCCTTCTCCAAGGAGTTCTCGGGGGTCTTCGGCTTCGAGCGGCCCTCGGTCGCCGAGTACGAAACCGCGCTCGCGGCGTTGAAGGCGTACCAACTCGCGGTCGACAAACTCTTCGACACCGTTGACGTCATCATCACGCCCACGGTCGCGATCACGGCGCCACCGATCGCCGGCCCGTTCGACGCCATGAAGATCCTGAGAAATACGTTGCCCTTCAACGCCGCTGGGACCCCGGCGATTTCCATCCCGATCGCAGGAACTGCTCTTCCGGTTGGGCTGCAACTGATCGCGCGCCGCAATAACGACGACAAGTTGTTACAAATCGCCCGACGCTTTCCGTGAAAAGGAACCTGCTTCCCTTTTACGCAAACCGTAAAAGGCAAGCAGGTTCACTTATACTCGGCGGATGCAACTCAAGCTCCGCCTTATCGCCATCGCTGTCCTGCTGAGTGTCGCGGGCGCGTCCGCGCAGTCGCAGGCGCCGAAGGTGACGACCCCGCAACAATTTTTCGGTCACGAAATTGGCGCCGACTACGTGTTGCCGAACTACACCAAATTCGTGGAATACGTGAAGAAGCTCGACGCCGAATCCGAGCGCATGATCACGCAGTCGATCGGCAAGACTGCTGAGGGCCGCGATCAACTGATGGCGATCATCACGTCGCCAGACAACCACCGCAACCTGGCGAAGTACAAGGACATTTCACACCGCCTGGCGCTCGCCGAAGGCCTCACCGACGATCAGGCACGAGCGCTGGCGCGCGACGGCAAGGCGGTGGTGTGGATCGATGGTGGGCTGCACGCCAACGAGGTGCTCGGCGCGCAACAGTTGACCGAGACCATCTTTCAGCTGGTGAGCAAGAACGATCCGGAAACGCAACGTTTCCTTCGCGACGTGATCATCCTTGCCGTCCACGTCAATCCTGACGGCATGGAGCTCGTCTCCGACTGGTATATGCGGCAAGAAGACAAGTTGAAGCGAGAGACCAGCAACCTGCCGCGGCTTTACCAGAAGTACATCGGTCACGACAACAACCGCGACTTCTACATGTCGGCGCAGAACGAGTCGATCAACATCAACCGTCAGCTCTATCACGAGTGGTTCCCGCAGATCATCTACAACCATCACCAAACCGGGCCCACGGGCACGATCCTCTTCGCGCCGCCTTTCCGCGATCCGGCGAATTACGTTTATCACCCGCTGATCATCACCGGCCTCGACGTGGTCGGCTCGGCGATGCACAACCGTTTCGTCGCCGAGAACAAGCCGGGCGCGACGATGCGGCGCGGCGCAAACTATTCGACGTGGTGGAACGGCGGCCTGCGCACCTCGCCGTACTTCCACAACATGATCGGCTTGCTGACGGAAACGATCGGCCACCCGACGCCGATGGAAGTGGCGTTCGTTCCGGATCGCCAGATGGCGAGCGCCGACCTGCCGTTCCCGATCGAGCCGCAGAAGTGGCACTTCCGCCAGTCGGTGGATTATTCGGTCACCGCGAATTGGGCGGTGCTCGACGTCGCGTCGCGCAACCGCGAGATCTTCCTCTACAACATCTACAAGATGGGCAAGGACAGCATCGACAAGGGATCGAAAGACACCTGGACGATGTATCCGCGCCGGCTGCAGGCGATGAAAGACGAGATTGCCAAGGCGCAGAAAGTCGACGCCGGCGATCCGCGCATGGCCGTCGGCGGTTTCGCGCGCAACACCGTGCCGCTGGCGCAGTACGAAAAACTCGCAAAGCGGCCGGAGTGGCGCGATCCGCGCGGCTACATCCTGCCCGCCAATCAGCCCGACTTCCTGACAGCGACCAAGTTCGTCAACACGCTGATCAAGAACGGCATCACCATTCATCGCGCAACCGCGCCGTTCACCGTTGCCGGCAAGCAGTATCCGGCCGGCTCGTGGGTGGTGAAGACGGCGCAGGCGTTTCGTCCGCACGTGCTCGACATGTTCGAGCCGCAGGATCATCCCAACGACTTCCAGTATCCCGGCGGTCCGCCGATCCCGCCCTACGACAACGCTGGCTGGACCCTCGCCTACCAGATGGGCGTCAAGTTCGATCGCGTCCTCGACGGCTTCGATGGCCCGTTCGAAAAGGTCACCGGTGAACAGAAGCCGCCTGCCGGCCGCGTGACCGAAGCGAGCGGCGCCGTCGGCTATGTCGTGCCGCATAACCAGAACGACGCCTTCATTGCGGTCAATCGTCTGCTGAAAGCCAACGAGGAAGTGTTCTTCGTCGCCGATCGCAATTACCAGAGCGCCGACGGCACCGGCGTGATCTTCATCACCGCCAAGCCGACCACGAGCGCGATCCTGACCAAGGCCGCTGCCGATCTCGGGTTGAACATCACTGCGGTCACGCAGCGTCCGGCCGGCGCGATGCAGCGATTGACGAAACCGCGCATCGGACTGTGGGACATGTATGGCGGTTCGATGCCGTCGGGCTGGACGCGCTGGCTGCTCGAGCAGTACGAGTTCGAATTCGAGCGCGTGTTCCCGCAGACGCTCGACGCCGGCAACCTCAAGTCGAAGTTCGACGTCATCATCTTCCCAGACGGCGGCATTCCTGAAAACGCGGGTGGCGGTGGTGGCGGCGGCTTTGGCGGTGGACGTCAGCCGAATCCCGAAGACATCCCCGCTGAATATCGTGGACATCTCGGCCGCGTGACGATCGACAAGACCGTTCCGCAGCTCAAGCGCTTCGCCGAAGAAGGCGGCGCCATCGTTGCCTACGGTGGTTCGGCGGTGCTCGGTCATCACCTTGGCTTGCCGATCAGCGATCACCTCGTCGAGATGACGAGCAGCGGCGCCGAGCGCGCGCTGCCTCGCGACAAGTACTACATCCCCGGCTCGATCCTGCGCGTGGCCGTCGACAACACCAGCCCGCTCGCGTATGGCTTCGAGAAGCAGGTGGACGTGATGTTCGACAACAGCCCGGTGATGCATCTTGGCCCCAGCGCCACGATGAACGGCGTGCGCCCGGTCGCGTGGTTCGCCGGCAAGGAAAGCCTGCGCTCCGGGTGGGCGTGGGGCCAGCAGTATCTGGCCGACGGCGTCGCAGCGGCCGAAGCGAAGATCGGCAAGGGCAAGGTGTTTCTCCTCGGCCCCGAGATTACCTTCCGCGCCCAGCCGCACGGCACGTTCAAGTTCCTGTTCAACGGTATCTACTACGGCACGGCGACGCCGGCCGGAACGCAGACCAGCACGACGACCGCGTCGCAGCAGTAACGACATACAATTCCGGCCATGGAGTTAGAGCAGCTCTTTTCCATGGCCGGCCTTGTTGCGGTGGTTGGCTGGCTACTCCTCGTCTTGCTTCCGCGGCAGCCGATCGCCAGAATCCTCGCCGGCTTCGTCTTGCCGTTGATCCTGTCGGCGGGTTATCTCGCGTTAATCGTCCTCCACTTTCAAGGCGCCGAGGGCGGCTTCGGCTCGCTTGCCGAGGTTCGCACCCTGTTCGCCAGGGACGAACTCCTGCTGGCCGGCTGGATTCACTTCCTCGCGTTCGATCTGTTCATCGGCGCCTGGGAGACGCGCGATGCGCAACGCAACGGCCTGCCGCACCTGGTGGTGATCCCCTGCTTGATCATGACCTTCATGCTCGGCCCAATCGGCTTGCTGTTCTACTTCGCGATCCGCACCGCGAAAACAAGGGCCTTGAAGCTGGATTTAGCCTGATAGACACTGCCGCAAAGACGACACGGAGGCACGGAGACCTTATGACGTATTACGGAGCCAAAGCGCTCGCAGACAGCTTTCGCACGGTTCGCAAGAACACCATTCAAGTCGCTGAGGATATTCCCGAGGACAAGTATTCATACCGCGCCGCGCCAGACACCATGAGCGTTGGCGAGATGCTCGCGCACCTGGCGTGCTCGCCGCATTGGGCCGAGCAGTGCCTGTTCGTCGAGAAGAAGGCGAACGTGGCGATGGAAGATTTCGGCAGGTGGATGGGCGAAATTGGCGGCAAGCAGCAGGCGTTGACGTCCAAGGCCGCAATCGTCGACGCGCTCAAGACCAACGGCGACGCCTTCGCCCGTCAGCTCGAGGCCGCGACCGAGGCCGACCTTGGCGCGTCGGTGACCTTGCCCAACGGCTCGAAGTCACGCTTCGAGATGTTGCTCGGCGTCAAGGAACACGAAATGCATCACCGCGCCCAGTTGTTCCTCATCGAACGCATGATCGGCATCGTCCCGCACCTGACCCGCGCTCGCCAGGAGCGCCAGGCCGCGCCGGCAAGATAGTACGTGGGGCCGGGTCTTTAGACCCGGCCTTTCTGCCCTCTCTCGCATAAAATACCCGGCGTGTCGTTGGCGGGCCGGACCGTCTCTCATTACAAGATTGTCGAAGAAATCAGCCGTGGCGGCATGGGCGTGGTCTACCGCGCCACGGATACCCGGCTCAACCGCGACGTCGCGCTGAAGGTTCTGCCGCCGGAGCTGATGAGCGACGCCGATCGCCGCGAGCGCTTTGTTCGCGAAGCCCGCGCCGCGTCTGCGCTCGAGCATCCCAACATCGCCGTCATCCACGACATCGGCGAACAAGACGGCGTCAGCTACATCGCCATGGAGCTGGTGCGTGGCGACAAGCTGTCCACCGCGATCCAGAACGGCATGGCTGCGAACACCGGCCGCGCCCTCGAGATCGCGATCGAGATCGCCGAAGGGCTTGCCCGTGCGCACAGCCAGGGCATCGTACATCGCGATCTCAAGCCCGCCAACGTGATGCTCACCGAGGACGGTCATGCCAAGGTGATCGACTTCGGGCTCGCGAAACTGCTCGCGCCGCTGAGCGGCGACGACGCCATGACCGCCGTTGCCACCGATCCAGCCATCGTCATCGGCACGGTCTATTACATGTCGCCAGAGCAGGCGCGCGGCAGCGCGATCGATCACCGCACCGACATCTTTGCCTTCGGCGTGCTGCTCTACGAAATGTTCAGCGGCATGGTGCCGTTCCGCGGCCAGAGCAGCATCGAAACCATCCACGCGATCCTGCATTCGCAACCGCCGCCGCTGCGCGCGCATGCGATCCCGCAACCCGCCGCCGAAGACATCCAGCGCATCGTCGACAAGTGCCTGGCGAAGGATCCCGAAGACCGCTACCAGGGCATGAGGGATCTGGTCGTCGATCTGAAGGCGGCGCGGCGGCGGCTCGACACCGCATCCATGGCCGCCACGGCGCCGCTGCCGCGGACAGCGGCGCCGACAAAGTCGTCGAGCGTGTTGATTGGCGTCGCGTCGATCGCGGTGCTGGTCGCAGTCGGCCTGTGGTTCTGGACCACGCAATATCGAGCGCCGATCGCCGAAGCAACCGGCACCCGGCCGTCAGTTGCGGTGTTGCACTTCGAGAACAACACCGGCAACGAGCAGATGGACTTGCTGCGCACCGGCCTGACCGACATGCTCGTCACCGATCTGTCGCAATCCACGGACGTCGAAGTGTTGAGCACCGATCGGCTCGTGCAGATCCT